>CALVPW010000001.1 GCA_944354085.1 uncultured Clostridia bacterium
GGCACCGTGCGCGTTCCCCTCATCGGTACCGTCACCGCCGGCACCCCCATCCTCGCCGCCGAAAATTACGAGGGATACTACGTTCTCCCCTCGGCAGAGGTCGCGGGCGACGGGCTTTTCCTGCTCACCGTACAAGGCAGCAGTATGATCAAGGCAGGGATATTTGACGGCGATAAGATCGTCGTGCGCAAGCAGGAAACTGCCGAAAACGGCGATATCGTCGTCGCCATGTTCGACGACGGGATCTCGGAAGGCGCTACGGTCAAACGCTTTTTCCGCCGCGACGGGAAATGCGTCCTGCATCCCGAGAACGACGCGCTTTCCGATTACGTGCTCGACGAGGTCACCATCCTCGGCAAAGTCGTCGGGCTCATCCGTTCCGAGATCAATTGAACGCATATTGCAATGATAAAACACGGCGTACATGTTATACGCCGTGTTTTTTACAGATTTTGCAGATAGAAAACTTCGTCCTGCGTGAGTTTTCGCACCTTTCCGCGGTCAAGTCCCGCCAACGTAAGTTCGCCGATGCGGATGCGCTTCAAAAAGTCGACCTGTTTTCCGACGACTTCGAACATCCTTCTGATCTCGCGGTTTTTTCCTTCGGTCAGCACAACGTGAAGTTTGGTGTATTGCTTGTTGGTCTCGGTGACGGTCACCTTGCATTTTTTGGTGACCACCCCCTTTTCGATCTCCACGCCCGCACGCAGGCGGTTGAGCTGAACGTCCGAGATGCTCCCCTCGATGCGGACGAGGTAGGTCTTTGCGATCTCGCTCTGCGGCGCCGTGAGGCGGTATGCAAGATCGCCGTCGTTGGTGAGGATGAGCATGCCTTCGGTATCGTAGTCGAGCCTTCCCACGGGGAAAACGCGCCCCGCGCCTGCGGGCAGAAGATCCATCACCGTTTTCCGCCCTTTGTCGTCGGAGACGGTGCAAACGTAGCCCTTGGGTTTGTTCAAAAGGTAATATTCGTATTTGACTTTATGCGAGAGCGTCTTACCGTCGAGCATCACGGTATCGGCAGGCGTCACGTCGTCGCCCGCTTTCGCCGTTTTTCCGTTGATGGTCACTCTGCCTTCCGCCACGATCGCGTCGCAGCCGCGGCGGGACGCCACGCCCTGCTCCGCCAAAAATTTGTTGATGCGCATAACTTTCTTCCATGGGTTGGATTACTGCTCCATCATATACAAATTCTGCGAAAAAAGCAAGCGATTTTTCAGCCGAAAGATGATTTGCCCCGCGACTTCCCCCGCTTTTTCGGGGCGCGGCTCACGCCAGACGACGGTGCGCTCTATCAAGCGCCCTTCCTCTTCGGTCAGAGGATAGGAAAACGAGTAGCGCATGACCGCGCCGTCCACCCGCTCTTGTTCAGAACACAGCGGTATGAGGCGGTAGCGCGCGAACGCCGCATCCAAAAGTTCTGTTGAACGCGCATACATATCGGGACAGCCGAGCACCACGCTGACGAGCGTCATCCCGTCGCGGACGGCGCTCGTCACAAGGCACCGCCCCGCCTCCGTCGTAAAGCCCGTCTTGATGCCCGAAGCCCCCTCGTAACGGGCGAGCATCTTGTTCTTATTTTCCCATCCGCGCGGCGCGTAGTAACGCGTGGAGACGATGGTACGAAAGGTCTCGTTCTTCATGGCGTGGGCGGCAATGAACGCCAGATCGCGCGCCGTCGTGCGGTGACGTTTGTCGGGGAGCCCGTGCGGATTGGCGAATCTGCTGTCCGTCGCGCCCCAAAAAGCGGCGCGGCGGGTCATTTCGCGGGCGAAGGCGGCGACGCTCCCGCTGTGATGCAGGGCGAGCGCCACGGCGGCGTCGTTGCCCGAGCGCAGCATCAGCCCGTATAAAAGTTCCTCCACCGTGTACGTCTCGCCCGCTTTGAGGTAGATGCTCGATCCCTCCACGCCCGCCGCCTGCGCGGGGATGGTCACACTTTGTGAAAGCGCGCAGTCTTCGAGGACGATCGCCGCCGTGACGATCTTCGTCGTGCTTGCGATGGGGAGCGGGCATTCCGCGTTCACGTCGTGTAAAACGCGCCGCGAGCTGACTTCGACAACGCACTCCGCCGAAGCCGCCGCTGCTGCCTTATGATGCGCGCCGCCCGTCAGGCACAGCGCGAGCGCCGCCGCAAGGAGGATGGCGTGTTTACGCATTCCCCCGCCCCGTGAGTTTTTCCAGGATGGCGCCCGCCTTTTCGATGAGCCCGTCGACGGGGTCGTCCGTGACGCGGACGAGGCGGCACCCGCTGCCGTCGTCGATGATGAACCCCGCAGGTTTGACGTTGACGACCGTCCCCGCGCCGCCCGCGAACGGGAGGCACTCGTTTTCCTCCACTTTTTTCACTTCGCCGTATTCGCCGCCGCCCGAAAGATACCCCATCGTCACCTTGGTGAACGGAATGACCTGCGCGCCGCTCGCCGTGACGATGGGCGTGCCGATGACGGTATCCACGTCGACGAAATGCGTCAGGCGGTCCGCCGTTTTTTCCACGAAAGCCTGCAATTCTTTATCCATGTTATCAGTCCCTCCAAACATTTTTTTGTGAGCGCCGCCATGATCGTGAGCAAGTTGCAAACGATCGTCGCGCGGACGGCGATCGCAAAGATATCGCCGCGGCAAAGCAGCGTGCGCCCCTCCTGCACGACGGCGAACCTTTCGCGCAGCAAGGCGCCCGTCACGGAAGAAAGGATGGAGAGCGCCGCCGCGTATGCGACGGCGTTCGGCGTGCCGCCGATCTCGGCGATGCGGTCAAAGCGCAAAAGCTGAAAGCCCTTTGTGATCTGAAACCGCTTTCCCGCCGCGGCAAGTTCTCCGTACGGCAGGATGACTGCCTTTGTTTTGGAACGGTGCCAGACGATCCCTTCGCCGCAAAATTCAAGATATCCCCCTGCGAGCGGGCATATCCGGAACAGTTTCAAAGAAAACCAGATGCGGTTTTTGGTGAGATCGGCGTAGCCCGTCGCCGTCAGAAAGACGGGCGCGAGCAGCAGGAGCGCGCCCGCAAAGAACGAATATACAAAAAATTCGCCCATATCCGTAATATGGGCGAATGCAAGATTATTATGTGATCTCAGCCGATCTTGATGATGTCCGCGTCGTCGAGTCCCTTCAAAAAGTCGGGGATCTCGTAGCCGCTCTCCTCTTTTGGCGCCTTTTCTTCCGACGCAGGGGTACTGTTCTCTTCGGGCGGGAGCTCGTCGCGCGCGTAAAGGTAGGTATCGCGGTCTTCGTCGGAATGGGAGATCGCCGCCATCAGGGTATCGTAGTCGGGAAGCTCTTCCAAAGAATGCAGCTTAAAGCGCTTCAAAAATTCGTCGGTCGTGGCGAAGAGCACGGGACGCCCCACTGCGTCCTTTCTGCCGCACGGATAGATAAGTTTGAGGTCGAGCAGCGCGTTGACGGCGTAATCGCTGTTAAGCCCGCGCAAAAGCTCGATCTCCGTACGGGTGATGGGCTGTTTGTAGGCGATGATGGCGACCGTCTCCAAAATGGTGCGCGTCAGCTCCTTTTCGCGGATGGGATTGAGCACGGCGGAGACGCCTTCCTTATATTTCGGATTGGAACCGAGCTGCGCCTTTTTGTTGAATTCGAGCAGCTGGATGCCCCCGTCCTCGCCGTATTTTTCGCGGAGTTGTTTGAGCGATTTTTTGACTTCGCCCTCCGTCACGTTGAGCTTATCGGCAATGTCTGCGACGGGAACGGCTTTCCCCGAGGCGAACAAGATCGCCTCAATCGTATTCGTCAATTGATCCAAGGTCTGCCTCCTTGTCGCGGTCGGGATTGAGCGAGATAGTGATCTCCCCGAACGCGCGCTCCTGCTTTACGTGCAGGAATTGGTATTTCAGAAGTTCCAAGATCGCCTGGAAGGTCGTTACGATCTCGGGTTTGGTATAATCGCGGGTGAAGAGCTCTTCGAATTGCACTTCGTGTTTTTCTTCGAGGCTTTCGAGCACGAATTGGATCTTCTCTTCGACGGTGAAGGAATCGCGCGGGATCTCGCGCACTTCGTCCTCTTTGAGCGCCTCTTCCCGCTTCAAAAGCAGCGCGGAATATGCGCCGATCAGCCCGTCGAGGGTGAGATTGTCCATCGTGAAGACGGTGCGGGTCTCGCCCACGTCCTTATCGGGCTCTTTGAAGTAATAGCCGATCGTCTCCAGCTCTTTGAGCTTTTTCGTCTCCTCTTTGATGAGCTTGTACTCTTCGAGGGCGCGGATGAGCTCGGCTTTGTCGTCTTCGATCTCCTGTTCGAGCTCGGGATCTTCGGTGAGGTTGGGCACGAGCGCCTGCGCTTTGATCTTGATGATGGTCGCGGCGATGTTGAGGTATTCGCTCACCTTGTCGACGTCGAGATACGGCAGCCCCTTCATATAATCAAGGAATTGCTCGGTCACTTCGGAGACGAACACGTCCTTGATCTCGATCTCCTCGCGGTTGATGAGGTACAGCAAAAGATCGAGCGGACCTTCGAAGCCTGCCAAAACGGTCGTATAATCGACGTTGGAATCAAATTTTTCACGGATGGATTGTAATTTTTCCGCGTCCATCAGAATGCCAACCCCCAAAGCGCTGTGATCGGCCAGCCGAGATATTCGGTGGCGAACGTCATGAACCAGCCAAGGATGTTAAAATATTGCATCTGTATGATGCCGAACCGTACGAACAGATCGCAGATAAAGCTCTCCGCGATCAGCGCAAGCAAAATGATCTGCCCGTAACGGTATAAAAAGCGATACACGCTGCCGCGGCGCTTGTCGACCGCATCCAGAATGCGGAATCCGTCCAGCGGATAGAGCGGCAGCAGGTTAAAAACAAAAAAGGAAAGGCTGTATGCGAACAGACAGTACGTAAGCGTCGTCAAAAACGGCGTGAGGAAGACGATCTGCGGCATAAAATACAGCACGAGCAGGGAAAGCGGGTAAAAAACAAACGCCGTGAGATAATTCATGACGATGCCCGCGCTCGCCGTAAGCCCCAGCCCGAGGCGGTAATGGCGGAAGTTGTTCGGTTCGATCGCGACAGGCTTCGCCCATCCGAATCCGACGAGCGTAAAACAGATGAGCCCTACGGGATCGAAGTGGCGGAGCGGATCGAGCGAGAGCCTGCCGTTCCACTTGGGCGTGGGATCGCCGCATTTGTACGCGACGTACGCGTGTGCGAATTCGTGCAGCGTCAGCACGACGACGACCGCGCAAAAGGATGCAAGAAGTTCGATCAGAGAATCCAACACAAAACTATTATATAAGATTTTCGCAAAAAAAGCAAGGGAATGTCCCCACAAATTTCTTTTGCGGGAAAACCGCTGCGTCCCGTTCAGTGCCGCCGACAAATCCCGTCGGAGGCTGAAAACTCCACAGTCCGCGTCGCAACGGCGGCGGTGAACGCGGCGTCGTGCTCGACGAACAGCAGGCTCGCTCCGGACGAGAGGATCGCCTTCTCGATCTGCTCGCGCGAGGCGATGTCGAGATAGTTGAGCGGCTCGTCCCAGACATAGAGATGGGCGCGTTCGCACAGGCTGCGCGCCAGCGCCGCTTTCTTCTTCTGCCCCTCGCTCATCTCCCGCATATCGCGCGAAAAATCGCGCTGCGAAAAGCCGAATTTGGCAAGAATGGCCTTAAAATACGCCTCGTCGATGCCGCGCTCTGCAGCGTAGTCTGCCAAAGTCCCCTCGTAGAGAGCGATCTGGGGCACGTAAGAGATCTTCAGCCGAGGTGAGAGGTCGATGGTTCCGCAGGCAGATACCTCTCCCGCGAGAACTTTCAAAAAGGTGCTCTTCCCCGCACCGTTTCCACCGGTCAGCGCAACGCGCTCGCCGCCGTTCATGGAAAAATCAAACTGCCGCAGAACGCAGGTTTCTCCGTAGCCGACGGAGAGATCGGAAACGCTGAAAAGCCGCTCCCGAAAGAACGGCTCGGGAAACAGGCGCAGCGTTTCGATCTCCTCGTAGCCTTTGAGGAGCTCCGCGATGCCCTCTTCTGCGCGCATCGTCCTGTCGCGTGCGGTGATCGCCCGCTTCATGACCCGCGCCGCGTTTGCGCCGATAAACCCGCGGTCGGGGCGAAGTCCCGAATTCCGCGCGCCGAATTTCTCCCCCTCCGCCGCATTCGACCATTCCGCAATGCGCCGCGCCGCGTCTTGCAGACGCGTCCGCTCCTTTTCGAGCTTCTCTTTTTTCACGCTGTCCGCGCGCTCGCGCTTCGCGCGCTCCTCTTTCCATACGCCGTAATTTCCGCGCGTGACGGTCGCCCCCGTCTTTTCAAAACAGAGGATGTGATCGCACCAGCCGTCCAATACGGTGCGGTCGTGCGATACGAGGAAAAACCCGCGCTTTGCGGCGAGATAGCGCGCAAGCGCCGCTCTGCCCGCGGCGTCCAGATGGTCGGTCGGCTCGTCGAGGAGCGGAAACCCTTCGGACGCGAACAAGACGGCAAGCTGCAATTTCGTGCGTTCGCCGCCCGACAGCGTTCCGATCGGGCGGAACAGGCTCTCTTCGGAAAGTCCCAGCAAACGCGCCTCCCGCAAGATCTTCCATTGCGAAGAATCGTCGAGATAAGCTGCGGAAAAGTCATACCCGCATGCGGTTTCATCGGGGATCGGGAGTGGAAAACGAAGAAAGGCGCGTTCCGCGGAAATGCGCCCCTCGCCTGCGATCTCCCCTGTGAGGAGCTTGAAAAAGGTGCTCTTCCCCATGCCGTTCCTGCCGATGATCCCGAGTTTCCAATCGGTATCGAGGTGAAGGGTCAGATCTTCAAAAACGGGCGCGAGCCCGCTCGGGTAGGTATATGTGATATGATCGAGTTGAATATAAGACATTGCGTTGCCTCCAAAAAAAAATTCCGCGAGAAAATCCCGCGGAAACGCAGAGGCATTCCGCCGTTGATCTCTCGCAAGGCGCACAGATCCTGCCCGTCCGAATACGGTACGGGAAAAACTGTGCAGGAAATACTTGCCGAAAGATCAAAGACGCAACGGATCATCCTCCTAATGGATCTTATTTGAGACGTTCGGGGATCACGTCGTTGCGGACGAGATCCTCGTAGGTCTGCGGCTTTACGATATATTCCGCGCTTCCGTCTTTGACGAGGACGGCAGCGGGAATAAAATTGCGGTTATAATTGGACGCCATCGAATAGTTATACGCGCCCGTCGAGAGCACGGCGACAAGATCGCCGATCTGCGCCTTCGGCAGATTGAACTGCGTGCCGATGAGATCCCCGCTCTCGCAGCATTTTCCCGCGAGCGCCACGATCTCGGTTGGCGCTTCGTCGGCGCGGTTGGCAAGAACGGCGGTGTATTTGCTCTGATAGAGCGCGAAGCGCGGGTTATCGAACATCCCCCCGTCGATGGCGAGATATTTTCTGATGCCGGGGATCTCCTTGATGGCGCCTACCGTATACAGCGTGATGCCTGCCTCGCCCACGATGGAGCGGCCGGGTTCGAGATTGAGGAAGGGCAATTTGAGCCCGTATGTTTCGCATCCCGCGTGGACGGCGGCGATGAGCGCGCGCAAATATTCGCGGTATCCCTCGGGCGGGATCTTCGCGTCCTCGTCCGTGTACCAGATACCGAACCCACCGCCCATATTGAGGACTTCCGCCTCAAATCCGAGCGTGCGCTTGATCTGCGCCATGAATGCAAGATCTTTTTGTACGGCGAGCACGAAGGACTGCTTTTCGAAGATCTGCGAACCGATGTGGCAGTGATACCCCGCCAAGCGGAGATGTTTTTTGCCGAGCACGTAGCGGGTGAAAGCCTCCGCCGCGCCGCTTTGGGTGGAAAAACCGAATTTGGAATCGGGCGTCGCCGTCTGCACGTAGGCATGCGTGTGTGCTTCGACGCCGGGATTGATGCGGATGAGTACCGTCTGCACCTTCCCGCGCTGCGCCGCCAATTCGTCGAGAAGGTCGGCTTCGGAATATTCGTCGAGCACGATGGTCCCGACGCCGCAGTCGAGCGCATAAGAAAGCTCGCGCGGCAGCTTGTTGTTGCCGTGCATCGTGATGCGCTCGGCAGGAAAACCCGCTTGCATGGCGGTATACAGCTCCCCGCCCGAAACGACGTCCGCGCCGATCGCTTCGCTTTTTGCGATGGCGTACATCGCTTCGCAGCAGAACGCCTTGGAGGCGAAGAGAACGAGCCCGTTCCCGCCGTATTCCGCATCGATCGTATCCTGATAGACGCGCATCATGCGGCGGATATACGCTTCGTCAAAAACATAGAGCGGCGTGCCGAACGTGCGGGCAAGTTCCACGCAGTCCGCGCCGCCGAGCTCCAAATGACCTTTTTCGTTGACCTTAAGTGTATCTCTCGTATTCACGCACAAATTATATCATACGGCGGCGCGCGCGTCAATCAAAAAATGACACAGCATTGCCTTTTCGCAATACTATGTCATTCATATTACTATTCTAAATGCGCAAAAATGCGTTTTAATTCCACCTGCGCGCCCCTTCCCGATACGCTTCTCCCCAAGAAAAGCGTTTGACGTCTTCCCCCGCGAGAAGGCGGACGCGGTCGACCTCCATGCCGTCGCGCAGCATCACGACTTCTCCGACCGCCTCTCCCGCGCGCACGGGCGCAATGAGCGCGTCCCAGCGATACTCCACGGCATACGCTTCGTCGCCGCCGCGCTTTTTGACGAAGGCGGGCGTACGCTCGGGGACGGCTCGGAGCGTCTTTTGCGCGCTGCCGCGCACGCCGACGGGCTCTTTTACGGGCTCGCCCTCTTTGAGGAGCGTCGTGCTCTCAAAATGATCGAACGCGTGATCGAAGAGCGTGCGCACGGCGTCGAACCGCGTTTTGGAATCGGGCGCGCCGATCGCCACCGAAATGACGCGCATCTCCCCCTTTTTTGCCGTGGCGGCAAGGCAGAACCCCGCTTCGTTGGTAAAACCCGTCTTCCCGCCGTCGCAGCCGTCGTATGCGCGGAGCAGTTTGTTGGTATTCGTCATCTGCGTGACCCTGCCGTCAGGGTGGTGAAAATCTTCGAGGCGGATGCAGGCATATTGATGGTACGCGTCGCATCCGATGAGCGCGCGCAGCATGACGGCGGCGTCCTTCGCGCAGGAATATTGCGGATCTTTCGGCAGTCCCGTGCAGTTGGAAAAGAGAGTATTTTCAGCGCCGAGCTCTTTGGCGCGCGCATTCATCTCCTCACAGAACGCCCCTTCGCTGCCCGCAAGATGCTCCGCGATCGCTACGCAGGAATCGTTGGCGGAGCATACGGCGATGCTTTTGAGAAGTTCGCCCGCCGAATAGCGCAGCCCCGCATCGAGAAAGACCTGTGAGCCGCCCATCCCCGCCGCGCGTTCGGATACGGTGATCTGTTCGTCGAGCGAGAGCTCGCCGCGTTCTTCCGCTTCAAACGCTAAAAGCAGCGTCATGATCTTGCACATGCTTGCGATGGGCAGCCGCTGCGTTTCGTTTTTGGCGTACAGCTGCATGCCGCTCGCTTCATCCATGAGGTATGCCGCCTTACAGGAGAGCGCGGGCGT
>CALVPW010000002.1 GCA_944354085.1 uncultured Clostridia bacterium
GGGCGACCTTTGGGAGATGCTGTACGCCGCAAACCCCTGCTGGCTCTTCCATCCCGCCGCGCAGTTCGAATGGCTGGTCCCCGTGATCGGCTTTTTCACCCCCGATATCTTTATGGGAGATCTTGCGACGGGCGAACCGTTCACGCCGCTCTTGTGGTACTTTATCCCCCTGTATCTGCTCATTGCGGTGCTTGCGCTCCTCATCACGGCGCTCGCCGACCGCAAACGCTTTGTTCGGGATGTAAAAAAATACGCCGCACGCCTGCGGTACGCCGTTTGCCGCACGCCGCACGATAAAGCATAAAGAAAGAGCCGCTTAGGCGGCTCTTTACTTTTTTCTACCTGCTTATTTGAGCTTTGCAAGCAGCATGGAAGCGCCGCTCAAAACGCCGCCCACCGTCACGAGATACGCACCTGCGCCCGCGGTGTAAGAATACCCCGCCGCATCGACGATCCCGCCGATGATATCGCCGAGGATCCCGTCGCCGCCGTCGGGCACGAAACTTGCCGCCCACGTTGCCGCAAATACAACGACGAGCACCGCGACCACGATCACGAGCGCCGCGGCAAGAAATTTTGCGAGCCCGCCCACTTTGACGATACCGAACGTCCCGAGCACGGTGACGATGCAGGCGATCGCCGCGAGCACGACCGCCGCGATCGCAAAGGCTTGTACGAGCGCGATCGGGATGTCTCCGTCGCCCAGCCCTTCCTCGAAGAGCGCGACCCCCGCGCTTTCACCTGCAAGGGACACGGTGAAGAAATCGATAAAGATCCCCACGACCGCCAATACGAGCCCGACGATAGACGCCAGCAACAAGATGATGCCGAACAATCCGAGCTTTTTTGCTTTTTTCTTAGCCATAACTACTCTCCTTATCCATATACTTTCCTGTATTATACTACGATTTGTCCGAAAATGGAATAGCTTTTCGGAAATTTCCCGAAAAAATTTTTATTACTTTACAAAGTGTACGAATATTTCCCGCTTTGAAGCCGCACGCGCAAACGCATGCGCATCAAGCGGCAGCGAACTACCGCGAAAAAATCTTGCAACTTTGCAGGAACGTGGCGAAAACGCTTGACTTAAAAAACGCTTTTTATTATACTAAAAAAGCGTTGTCGAAAGACGGCTTGCTGATATGGCTCAGGAGGTAGAGCACGTCCTTGGTAAGGACGAGGTCGCGGGTTCAAATCCCGCTATCAGCTCCATAAAATCAGCACGGGCATTTATGCCCGTGCTGATTTTATTGTGTGTATTTAGCGGGAGTTGAGGGGGTAGGCGCGAGCGTGAGCGAGCGGTTTGCGTGAGAAGCCGAAAAACAATGAGGTCGGGGCGCAAACTGCACAGCCCTGTGGGCTGTGCACCGGGGCGCGCCGCCAAAGGCGCAAATCCCGTTCCCCTATTTATGCCCGTGCTGATTTTATTGTGTGTATTTAGCGGGATTTGAGGGTAAAAAACTCCCTCAGTCACCTTTGGTGACAGCTCCCTCTGAGAGGGCGCCGAGGATCGCACCTGCCTCCCTCTTTGAGGGAGGTGCCCCGCAGGGGCGGTAGGAGCCGCTCCCTCGTTTGCTCGTCGCCATGCTCCTCGCGCCAGCTCCCTCCGAGAGGGCGCCGAGGATCGCCTTGCCTCCCTCTATGAGGGAGGTGCCCCGCAAGGGGCGGTGGGAGTTCTCGCCTCCCTCTTTGAGGGAGGTGCCCCGCAGGGGCGGTGGGAGTTCTCGCCTCCCTCTTTGAGGGAGGTGCCCCGCAGGGGCGGTGGGAGTTCCTGCCTCCTTCTATGAGGGCGCCGAGGGTAATGGGGTGCACGCAGGCGGCGGAAGCGCGCCGCAAACGCAAAACGCAAAAAAAGCAAACGATTTTATAAAACACACCCCGATTTGCTTGCATTCTTTTATAAAATGTATTATAACGGTGTGCGGAAAAAATCAAAGGCAGTTTCCCCATGGATGCAAGCGTAAAACAGTCTGTCAAACACAGATACGGAAAACTCATTCTCGACGCCGTAAAGAGCCATATCGTCCTCTTGGTGGCGATCGTGGCGGCGGCGGTCACCTGCGTCTTCGTTCCCCCCGATACGGCGTATATCGATTACTTTGACCCCGATACGCTGTCCTGCCTGTTTTGCACCCTTTTGGTGGTCAACGCCTTAAAGCAGCGGCATTTTTTTGAGTGGCTCGCCGTAAAGATCGTAACGGCGTTCGGCAATATGCGCCGCGTCACCTTTGCGCTCGTGTTCGTCACGTACTTCGGCTCGATGATCATGGCGAACGACATGGCGCTCGTCACCTTTCTCCCGCTCGGATACTTTGTGCTCTCCTCCTGCGGACAGAACCGCTACACCGCCTTCGTATTCGTGATGCAGAACGTGGCAGCCAACCTCGGCGGGATGCTCACGCCCTTCGGCAACCCGCAGAATTTATACCTGTACTCCTATTATGCGATCGGCGCGGGCGAATTTTTTGCCATTATGGCGCTCCCCTTTGCGGTGGCGCTGCTGCTCATCGCAGGCACCTGCATGATCGTAAAGCCCGAGCGCGTGCAGCTCGCCTCCGCGCCTGCCGCCGCCCCGCCGCTGTGGCGCATGATCGCCTATTTTATTTTGTTCGCCCTTTCGGTGATGATCGTGTTCCGCGTCTTCCCCTGGTGGGTGGGGCTCGCCGTCGTGACGCTCGCCGTCCTTCTTTTGGAGCCGCGCTCCTTCCTGTTCGTCGATTACGGGCTGCTTTTGACGTTCTGCGCCTTTTTCATCTTTTCGGGAAACCTCGCACGGATCCCCGCCGTGAGCGCGGCGCTCGGCGCGGTCGTCGGATTTTCGCCCCTTCTCGTCGGAACGGCGAGCTGTCAGGTGATCAGCAACGTCCCCTCTGCCGTGCTCCTCTCGCGCTTTACTTCGGACTACCGTCATCTCCTCGTCGCCGTCAACATCGGCGGGTTGGGGACGCCCATCTCCTCGCTCGCGAGCCTCATCACGCTGGGCGAATACCGCAAGCACGATCCAAAAGGCACGCTGCGCTATTTGGGGCTCTTCTCGCTCATCAACTTCACCTTCCTTGCCGTCCTCATCGGCGCAAGTTTTTTGAACGATCTGATCTTCGCATAAAAATGCAGGGAGCGGGCGCAGATGCGCCCGTTTTTTGTTGCCGTCAAAGATGCGCGTTCAATAAAAACGTGCGGGCGGCATATACTGTGAAGGTGAAATACCTGATGTTTACGGGCGGCGGGAGCGCGGGGCACGTGACGCCCAACCTCGCCGTGATGCAGGTCCTGCAAAACAGATACCGCCTTGCCTACATGGGAACGCAGGGTATTGAGCGGACGCTCGTCAGCGCCTTCGGATGCCCTTATTTTACGGTGGAATGTCCCAAGCTCATAAGGGCGTTCACGCCGAAAAATCTTGCGCTCCCCTTTGCATTGCGCGAAGCGCAGAAAAAGGCGCTCGCCGTGATAGAGCGCGAAAAGCCAGACCTCGTCTTTTCCAAGGGCGGGTATGCGAGCTATCCCGCCGTATGGGCGGCGAGCAAACTGCATATCCCCGTGCTCACGCACGAGAGCGACCTTTCCCCAGGGCTGTGTACCCGCATCGTCGCAAAGCGCTGCCGCCGTGTTCTGACGAGCTTTCCCGAGACTGCCGCCCGCTTCCCCAACGGCGTATGCGTGGGCAGCCCCATGCGGCGCGAGCTCTTTGGCGGCGACAGGCAGACGGCGAGGCGGCGGTACGGATTTACGGGAGACGTTCCCGTATTGCTGGTGCTGGGCGGCGGGAGCGGGAGCCGCGCGCTGAACGAGGCGGTCGAAGCGCACCTTCCCGCCCTTTTACGGCGCTTTTGCATTTTACAGCTGTGCGGCAAGGGCAACGTGACGCCCGCGCCGAAGGGCTGCGTGCGCCTCGAATACGAGACGGATATGGGCAGCGCCTATGCGTGCGCCGACCTTGTGCTCTCCCGCGCGGGGAGCAATACTCTGTTCGAGCTGCGCGCGCTGAAAAAGCCCGCCCTCGTCGTTCCGCTCGCCCGCCGCACGCGGGGCGATCAGGCAAAAAACGCCGCTTACTTCGCCCAAAAAGGCTGGTGCGACGTTCTCCCCGAACGCCGCCTCGGCGAGCTCCCCGCGGCGCTGCTGCGCCTTTACGGGAGCGCCACGGTGCGGGCTGCGCTTGCCGCCGACAGGGCGGAAAACGGGACGCAGAACATCCTCGGCGAGATACAGGCAGCGATCGCCTACCGCCCGAAATAGATCTCAGGCACCTTGCCGACGAGCACGCTCTCGGCGACGAGCACCTCGGACGCCGCCGTAAAATCGTACGAACGCCCCGGGATGATGACGGAGAGGGACGCCGTGAGTTCCAACATGATCGCGTGGCGCGTCTGATTGATGCCCGCGCCCGTGAACGAGGAAAAAAACCGCCCCGTAACGGAGGATGCGGAGACGATCTTCATGGTCACGTCGGGTCCGAACCCCGCCCATGCGCCGATGCCCGTGAAGGCGCCCAGCGGGATGGCGATCCCCTCCTCGCACGCGGCGCTCAGGATGCTCTGCATGCGCTGCGCCGCCAGCCGCGCGAGACGGTTGATGGTCGGCGTATCGGCGGCGATCGACTCGATCTCCCCCGCGCCGTTCCGCGAGACCGTCACAAGATCGTCGTACGAAACGGCGCCCGCAAACGTTTGGAGCACCGCCTGATCGGCAGCTTCCTGTGCGCGCGCCCGCAGCTTTGCCTCCGCCACCGCCGCGAGCAACCCCGTCACGTTCAAATGGATGCACACGAGGAGCGCCGCAGCCGCAGCCGCGCAGACCGCAAGGGCGATCCTGCGGCGGATCCTGTTGTTCCGCGAACGATACTTCACCTTGTATCTTATGCAGAAGAACGCCAATAAAATACGAGACATGCAAAAGGACGCGGTCTTCCGCGTCCTTTTGCGTCAGTTATCAGATTCGTAATGGCAGTCAGAGCGCTGCGTGGGCGGCATCGTTTCGCCTTCCCCCACGTAGATGGTGTTCACCACGTTGCCCTGTGCATCGACGACGTTGTACGAGCCCGTCTTGGGGCAGGTATCACCGCAGTTGAGTCTCATATGTCACCTCCACGCCACTTATCTTGCGCAGGGCGGCACATTTTATGCGCTCAGATGCCGAGATAGCTCAGATAGAAGCACCCGAGCGAAAGGCAGACGAGATACACGCTGAACCACATGTAATTGGCTTTGCGGATGATGACGAGCATCCACTTGATGGCGAGGAACCCGAACACCGCCGAGAGCACGACGCCGAAGAGCATGCCCACGATATCGGGCGCGCCGATCTCCGAAAAGTACGAGGGCGTCCCCGTTGCGACGTCCTTGACGCCGCTCGCGATCTCCACCAAAAAGCTCCCCAAAATAACGGGGATGCTCATCAGGAAGGAGAAGCGCGCGACCTCGTCCCGCTTGGCGCCCGCCACGGTGCCCGCCACGATGGTGGAACCGCTGCGCGAGATCCCCGGAAAGAGCGCGACTGCCTGCATGAGCCCCATCGGCACGGTGCTCTTCCAGCCCAAGGACTTGGGCGCTTTTTGGCGTTTTGCGATGTGCTCGCACGCCATGAGCATGAGCCCCGTCACGGCAAAGCAGAGCGCCAGATATAAAAGCCCGCTGCTGCCCGCAAAGATCGCATCGATCTCGTCGCTGAACAGGAGCCCGATCACGCCCGCGGGGATGGTCGCCACGATGAGCATCAAAAGCGTCTTGAACGGCTTTTTGAAGAGGGCGAGGATGTCCTTCCAAAAGACGACGACGACGGCGATGAGCGTGCCGATATGCATCATGATATTGATGAAGGTCATGGCGCCGCCTTCGAGGTCAAATCCCAAAAGACGCTGCAAAAGCGACAGATGCCCGCTCGACGAAACGGGCAAGAACTCCGTGAGCCCCTGCACGACGCCGAGCACGGATGATTTCCAGATAGCTTCCCAAAAGCCCATATCCTCTCCTTGCGGGGAAACCCCCGTAAAACACAACAGCCGCCGCAAAAGCGGCCGACTGCTGCGATCTTTTGTTATTTAGTCCGCCGTATCCAGCCCCGAAAGGTCTGCATAACGGTCTTTGTACAGCGTGATGCCGTCGTCGTACGTGCTGATGGCTTCGCGCTGGGCGCGCGTGCTGTACTGTTCGACGATCTGCGAGCGGAACGCCTCGTAGAAGAGGTTGGAGAACGTCCCCTCCTCGTCCTCCTGCGCCGCGTCGTACACGAAGGGCGTAAGATCGCCTTCCATATACGCGAACGTGCAGTAGATGATGTGCCAGCCGTAATCCGTCGCAACGACGGCGTAGCTGCCTGCACCCTCTTTGCACACCATTTGCGCGGCGTACTCGAACTCGCTCACATAACTCGTTTTGCCGATGGTCACCGCATAGCCGAGGTAGGTGTTCAGCCCCGCCGTATCCGTATTGTATGCGAAGGAAAGCTCGTTGATGACGGAGAGCGCCTTGTTCTCCTTGCTGCCCTTGACGAACATCTTGTTGGCGTTGAAGCTATCGCCCTCGCCGTCCGTGACGTTCGCCCAGTCGATCTTGCCCTGCGCGTACACGAACTTGGCGTAGTCCACCGTGCCGTCCGCCTTGTAGAAGCTCTTATTCGTGTAGTAATCTGCCGTGGGAACGGGCGCTGCGAACGCGTTCGTGCCGAGCACCTGCTGCAAATAGCCCGTCATTTCGTCAAGGAAGCCGTCGATCGTGAGCTTGTTGGGCACGTAGATGCGCTCCTCGCTGTTGTAGATGCCGTTGTAGGTGTACTTGCCGTAGTAGTTCTTCACCTGCACATACTGCGAATTTTCCTCGCCCGTGAGGTGATCTTCAAAGAACAGCCACTTTCTCGTATCGTCCCCGCCCTTGTATGCCGCCGCGTCCTCCGCAGCGTCGAAGGAGTAGTCCTCCTCGCCCGTGAACCAGCTTCCGCGCTGATCGGTCGCCTTCACGTTCTTCAAGAGGGAGGCGCGCAGGGCGAACTTGTTGCCCTTGTTGTCCTGATAGTCCTGATCGGCGTCGGTGAGCACCTGGCTCTGCGACGTGGAGAAGGGAAGCAGGATGTTGATAACAAAGCCGTAGTTGCGGTCGTTCTTGCCCGTCGTCGTGAGCACGAACTTGGTATCGGACATGGAGTCGAGGTCGCTTTCCAGCGTTGCCGAATCCTTGGCGTAGGTGCGCATCTGCGTTGCGAGCGTCTTGTTGAAGCTCTCGCCCGCGTACGTCTCGCTGATGGCAGCCGTGGCGTCATCCGTGTACGTATCGCTGAGCTTGGTGATGAGCGCGCTCTCGAAGAGCGACTTCTTCTCGATGCCGTAGTAGCTGAGCTTGGTGATATCGCTGGTGTCCTCGCCCTTTTCGAGCAGGTCGTTGGTGCGCAGATTTGCAAGGAAGCGAGCATAAGCGCGCTGACGGGTGGTGGGCGTGGAGCCCTCTACCGTCTCATACGAGCCCTGCACGCTTGCCTGTGCGCCCGTGCCCGTGTAGACGCGGTATGCGACGTCGTAGTACTCCTCGTCGTTGCTGCCAACGCCGGTGGGCGTCGTTCTCACGCTCGTCTCGTACTCCGTGTCGTCCTCTTTCTCCTTGATGATGTCCTCTTCCAAGGTGTCAAGCGAGTTGTTGAACATACGGCGAAGACCGTACTCTGCCTCGTCCTTTTCCTCGGTGGTGAGGAAGTATTCGATGGAGGCAACGTCCTTGGCGTTTTGCACGGCGGACGCACTTGCGCCCGCAGCCTCTGCCGCCTCTGCCGCCGCCGCGATGGCTGCGTTGTACGCCTCCAGCGTGTAAGTCGTCTGATTGCCCTCCTCATCCGTCCAGCCGTTTTTGAGGAAGTACACCTTTGCATACTGAATATAGATCTGACGATCGACGAGGGTGTCGCAGATCGCCTTGAAGGTATCTGCATAGCTCCAGCCGTAGTTGTTCATGGCGGAATAGCCGCTGCCGATGAAACTTGCGACCATCTCGCTCTTGCTCACGGACGTGGTGCCGATGACGTCCTCGAATCCCGCAAACTCATCTGCAAACGCGGCGCTCGTAGAAATGTTGACTTCTGCGATGACCTGCTGCATATCCTTGAGGGGATCCGTCGTCTTGAGGTCGGCACAGCCGGAAAGCGCGCCAAGCCCCATCACTGCCGCAAGAGAGCAGGCAACTGCAGCTACTTTTTTCTTGTTCTTCATACCCAATCAACTCCGAAATAACGATCCGCAGGAAAGCCCACGGTCACATACTCTAACATTATAACTGATTTTGCCAAATTACGCAATTGTTTTTCGTGAAAATCACGCAAAAGTTGCCGCGAATTTCAAAAATTTCGTCATGGCGACCATCGTCCTTCCCCCATCGCCCTGCGCACGGAAGCGCAGCAGGGGCGCGCTTGTCATATCCAGCGAGACGAGCCCTGCAAATTTCTCCATTGCCGCCGTCACGCGCCTGTCGCCCAGCGGCTGGATGGAGGAAAATTCCAGCGCCCCGCCCACGTTCGTGACGGAGATCTTGCGCACGCCGAAGTGCGCGGCGTAGCTCTTCATCACCGCGATGACGAGCAGGTTCAAGGTCTCCTGCGGCATGGGACCGTACGTCTCCTCCATGGAGAGGCACACGCGCTTGTAGTCCGCCGCCGAGCGGATCTCCGCGATCTGCTTGTAGCAGTCCATGCG
>CALVPW010000003.1 GCA_944354085.1 uncultured Clostridia bacterium
TCTTCCTTGCATTGTGCGCTGAGTTTTTCGATCGCGGCACGCAAATTTTCGTCGCCGAGTTCGCTTTGCATCGCCTGCATGGCGGAGATGGCGCTCTCGTACTCACCCTGCGTCATGAACCCGCGCGGCAGCTTGTACGCATCCGAAATATAGATGCCGCCGTTTGCGCCGCGCGCCACGTCGACGGGGATGCCGGCGATTGTCATCTCTTCGAGATAGCGGTAGACGGTGCGCGTCGAGACGTCGTATTTTGCGGCGAGCTCGCGGGCGCTGATGCGCCGCCGCGCCAGCAGCGTGAACAAGATCCCGATCATGATCTGGTACTTCATGGCGATCTCCAAAAAATTTTTTCTTTTGCAGGAAAAATTTTATCATATATGACAATATTTGTCAAGTATCCCGCGTAAAATAGGGGGTATGAAAGACATCGAAACGCTCATTGCAGACAAGCTCCAACAAGAACGCGCGGCGCGCAACCGCATGCTGCTCGAACGCCTGATGCGCGACGGGAAGACGGAACGCGCCTTTGCGGGGCTGTGCGCGCTTTGCGGGCTGAACGCGCGGCAGGACGAAAAACAGCAGGCTTTTGCCTGATTTTGGCGTGCAGGCGTTTGACAAAGCGCGCGCGCACGTGTATAATAAAAGTATGAAACGTTCGCTTGCAGTTGCAATCTACGGCTATTCGTATTACGCTTTGGTGTAATACGGTTTTTGCGCGTGGATCAGAAGAGAAACGGACGGTTTGCGCGCGGCGCGAGCCGTTTTTTTGTACCTTCGGCAATAAGGAGTTTGTATGCAGAATATCTTGGATACCCTGCGCGCGCGGGGCTTCATCAAACAGACGGTGTACGAGGATGAGCTGTACGAAAAGCTGGGCAGCGAGAGCGTGCCTTTTTACATCGGCTTCGATCCCACGGCAGACAGCCTGCACGTCGGGCACTTTTTGACGCTCGTTGCGATGCGCCACATGCAGGAGGCGGGGCATCGTCCCATCATCCTCATCGGCGGCGGCACGGGCATGATCGGCGATCCTTCGGGCAGGACGGACATGCGCTCGATGATGACGCGCGAAACGGTGGAGTACCACGTCGAGTGCTTCAAAAAGCAGATGGCGCGCTTTATCCGTTTCGACGGAGAGAACGGCGCGATCGTCGTCAACAACGCCGATTGGCTGCTGAAACTCAATTATGTGGACTTTTTGCGGGATATCGGCGCATATTTTTCCGTCAACAAGATGCTCACGGCGGAGTGCTACCGTTCGCGCATGGAGAAGGGGCTCACCTTCCTCGAATTCAATTATATGCTCATGCAGGCGTATGATTTCCTCGTGCTCCATCAAAAGTACGGCTGCCTTTTGCAGATGGGCGGCGACGATCAGTGGAGCAACATGCTCGCGGGCGCCGATCTCATCCGCCGCAAGGAACGCAAAGCCGCGTTTGCCGTTACGTTCACCCTGCTCACGACGAGCGAGGGGAAGAAGATGGGCAAAACGCAAAAAGGCGCCGTTTGGCTGGACGAGAACAAGACGAGCCCGTACGAATTTTATCAGTATTGGCGCAACACCGCCGACGCCGACGTGGAAAAATGTCTGAAACTTTTGACCTTCCTGCCGCTCGACGAGATCGCTGCGCTCTGCGCGCATCGGGACGAACGCATCAACCGCGCCAAGGAAGTGCTCGCTTACGAGCTCACCAAACTCGTGCACGGCGCCGCGAAGGCGGACGCCGCGCAGGCGGAAGCGCACGCCGCGTTCGGCGGCGAGGGGGACATGCCCGAAAAGTGCGTGCCCGCCGATACGCAGACGGTGCTGCAAGCGCTCGTCGGCGCGGGGCTTTGTAAGTCCAACGGCGAAGCGCGCCGCCTCGTCGAACAGGGCGGCGTGAGCATCAACGGCGAAAAGGTGACGGACGCCAACGCGCCGCTGCCTGCCTTCCCGTTCACCCTCTTCAAAGGGAAAAAAGTACGCGTAAAGGTCGTAAAGGCATGAGCTACAAGAGCGTTGCCGCGCCCTTTTGCCACGAAAAGGTCATCGAACGCTCGCGCTTCCTCGCCTATACCGCCCATGTGGCGGGGGAAGAGGAGGCGCGTGCCTTTTTGGCGGGCGTGCGGGCGGAACATCAACTTGCCACGCACGTTTGCTATGCGTTCGTTGCCGACGCCGTCGGCAATCTGCAGCGCTTTTCCGACGACGGCGAACCGCAGGGCACGGCGGGGATGCCCATCCTCAACGTGATCAAGGCGCAGGCGCTTTACGAGACGGCGGTCGCCGTCGTGCGCTATTTCGGCGGGATCAAGGTGGGCGCGGGCGGGCTGACGCGCGCGTACGCCTCGTCCGCCGCCGAGGCGCTCTTAAAAACGCCGCTGTGCCTGTACGACCGCTGCCGCGAGCTGTGCGTGCGCGTGGGGTATCCCGAAGTCACCCCCCTCACCCGTTTTTTGGAGGGGCGCTGCGTCGTATTAAAGCGGGAATTTTCTGCCGACGCCGCGTTCACCGTACGCGTGCGGGAGGGGGAGGCGGAAAACTTTACGGCGGCGCTTTCCGATCTGCTCAACGGAAAAGTGCAAATTTTATTGCAGGATACATATTTTTCGCCCTTTCCGCTTGAAAAATAAAATTCAAAGTACTATAATAGAATATATCCGATAAGGTAAGAGGTGAAAGGCATGGAGATCATCCAAAGAAAGACGCTCAAAGAAAAACCCGTTTTCGATAATTCGCTCGGATTCGGACATTATTTCACCGACTATATGTTCACGATGAAGTATACGCCCGAACAAGGCTGGCACGACGCCAAGATCGAGCCCAACGAACCCAAGCCGTTCGATCTTGCGACCTGCATCTTCCATTACGCGCAGGGCATTTTCGAGGGGATGAAGGCGTTCAAACAGCCCGACGGCAGCATCGCGGTCTTCCGTCCCGAAGAGAATTGGGCGCGCATGAACCGCTCCGCAACGCGCATGTGCATCCCCAACTTTCCCGAAGACGTCGCAGAAGAGGGGTTGGAGACGCTTTTGAAGATGGAAAAGGATTGGATCCCCGCTGCGCCCGGTACGGCGCTGTATATCCGCCCGACCATCGTGGCGACGCGCGTGATGCTCGGCGTGCACGCCTCCACCGAATATCTGTTCTTTATCATCCTTTCGCCCGTCGGCAGCTATTACGCGCACGGGTTGGAGCCCACCAAACTCATCGTCGAGGATTATTACACCCGCGCGACGTTGGGCGGCACGGGCGAGGCAAAGTGCCTCGGCAATTACGCCGCTTCGATGAAGGCGGGCGAGGTCGCCGAAGAGAAAGGTTTCGATCAGGTGCTTTGGCTGGACGCCAACGAAAAGAAGTACGTCGAAGAAGTGGGGAGCATGAACATGTTCTTCGTCATCGGCGGCGAAGTCGTTACGCCCGCGCTCGTGGGTTCCATTCTCCCCGGCATCACCCGCAAGAGCTGTATCCA
>CALVPW010000004.1 GCA_944354085.1 uncultured Clostridia bacterium
CGCGGTAGTAGCGCTCGGAAAGTTCGGGAACGAGCACGAGGGCGATGGAGCCGATAAACGCGCAGGGGATCGCCATCACGGGCATCACCATGCCGTATACGGCGCCGTATTCGCGCATCGCCTGCGCGGCGGTGTATCCCGCCACCTGCATCATCAGCGGGAAGAGCACGGAGATGAGCGAACCCATCAGCGAGGATGAGGCGCGCATCGCCGTTACGGGGGCGGCGGCGCTAAGGAGCTGTTTGAATTCGCCTTTCGGCGCGCGGAGCTTCCCGCCGCGTGCAAAAAACCAGCCCGCCGCCAAAGCGAACGAGCACAGATAGGAGACGAGCACGGCGATCGCCGCGCGGTTGGCGGCGTGCAGCGACGTCTGGATGCCCACCAGGAGGACGACGCCCGTACAGATGCGGATCATCTCTTCGATGAGTTCCACGAGCGAGTAGGCAAGAAAGCGTTTGTTTCCCCAAAAATTGCCGCGGATGACGGAGTAGACCGCCGTAAAGGAGAGCCCGGGGAGCATGATGTAAAAGAGGTCGGCGCAGCGCGGATCGGGAAAGACGGCGGAAAAGCTCTCCCGCAGGCAGAACAGGAGCAGCGTGCAGGGGACGGCAACGGCGAGCGCCAGCAGTACCGCCGCGCCCGTGGCAGCCTCCTCCCTCCGCCGCGCGCCCGCCGCGCGGTGCTTTGCGATGGTGCGGGACAAGGTGACGGGGAGCCCGCTCGCGGCGATCGTCAAAAAGACGGAAAATACGGTGATCGCCGTCTGATATACGCCCAGCCCTTCCGATCCGAGCACGCGGGAGAGAAGGATGCGGTATAAAAAGCCGAGGCAGTGTTCCGCCGCGGAAAATACGGTGACGACGGCGGCGGTACGGTACAGATCCATGTTGTAATGTATTCGCCGCGCGCACGCTTTTATGCGTGCGCGCATACGATGGCGGTATGGAACTTCGCCTGTATCGTCCCGCCCTGCATCAGGTACGCCGCGGGCAGACGCTCGATGCGATCGCCCGCGCGTTCGGCACCACGGCGCGGTGCATCGCTTATGAAAACGCGCTCCGCGAGGAGCCCGCCCCGGGCACGCTTTTGCGTATCCCCGCGGGCGGCAACCGCTACGTCGTCGCGGGCGGGGAGAGCAGAACGCTGCTTTGCGGCTCGCCCGCGGCGTTTTATGCCAAAAATCATACGAACGCCCTGTATCCGGGGGAGGAAGTGCTGCTGTGAGCGCGCTGTGCCAAAACAACGGCGCGCGGCATACCATGGAATAGAACGTCGTACGTTCTGTTTACGGAGGTAACCCATGTCGTTTTTTTCCAACTTTTCGTCCGATCATTGCCCGGGAGCCATCACGGGCAATCCTATGAACGGACTGTGCGAAAAGGTGTGCATCCAGGCGGAAAAAATTTTTGACGCGGGCATCGTACAGACCCGCCTCGAAAATTACACGCTCACGCTCACCGATCTTTCGCCCGCCGATCCTACATATCCGCTCACTTTCGTCAGCGCCCGTTCGCTGACGGGCACGGGCACCGTTTCGGGGCTCAGCGTGGAGCGGCAGCCCGATTCGGCGTGCGCGCGCGTCCAGGCGACGATCACCATCCCCGTCGAGGTCGTGTATACGGACGCGGCGGGCAGGGAGGGCACGGCGACGGGGAACGTCGTGCTCAACGAGGACGTCCTCATGTACGTGCCGCCCGCATCCGTCATGCCGTTCACGGTCACGGCGGTGGCGAGCTGCGTCGTTCCCGAGGGGACGTTCAACACGGCGGATAATTCGTTCACCGTGAGCGCGTGCGTCACCTGCATCCTCAAAGTCGCCATGCAGGTGGAGCTGCTCGTGCCCGCGTACGGGTATTGCGCCATCCCGCCCGCGCAGGAATACTCGCAGGAGGTGTGCTCGGGATTTTTTGAGCTGCCCCTGTATCCGCAGGGCAAAGGCTGTGCAAAAAAGTAGCAAAAAAGCGCGCCGCATGAAAGCGGCGCGCACGTATTTTGCAGGGGGCATGTCCGCGTTTGCGCGTGAGAAAAAGGGGAGGCGGCAGCCATGTCCGCGTCAGGCTTTCTCCTGCGGAGCGCGGGCAGGGTCGCCCATGATCGTTTGAAAGTCGCTGTACGTCACAAACCCCGGTTTGCTTTTGGAGGGTTTTTTCACGCGGCGGACGGGGCATACGTCAACGGGGATCTTGTCGCCTTTTGCCGCGGAGTAGCGGGCGCATATGCCTGCCGCTGCGGCGAGCACGTCGTCGGGCACCTGTTTTCCGCCGCTCTTTACGATCACGTGGCAGGAGTGCAGCCCGCGCGCGTGCAGCCAAAGATCGTCGGGCGCGCTCGTGCGGACGAGCCTGTCGTTTTGTACGTTGCTCCGCCCCGCAAAGATGCGGAACCCGCCCGCCTCAAAGGTGCGGAAGGGGATCTCGGGCGCTTTCTTTTTGGCGCGCGCCTGCGGCGCGTTGATGAGCGCGGCATGGACGAGCTCTTCCTCCGCCGCCGAGAGGTCTTGAATGCTTTCCGCCGCGGTGAGATAGGGCTGCACGCTCAAAAGGTAGTCGAGTTCGGCGCGCACTTCCTTTTCCTGCGGCGCGAGCGCTTCCAGCGTGCGTTTTTGTTTGCGGTATTTTTTGTAGTACGCCTGCGCGTTCTGCGCGGGGGTGAGCGTGGGATCGAGCGCGATCTTCAGAGTTCCGCCCTTTTCGTCGTAGTAGTTGGGAAGTTCGCAGGCGCGCATCCCGCGCGAGAGCGCGTACAGATTGGCGGTGATGAGCTCGCCTTTGATGCGCACCGTCTCGCAGTCTGCTGCTTCTTTTTGTTTTTCGAGGATGAGCCCCAGCCGTTTTTCCTGTTTTTTGATCGCCGCGTTCACGGCGGAAGTCAGCCTGCGGCGGGCGTTTTCCAGCTGTTTTTCGCCGCGTTTTTTGCCGTAATAGTAGCATTGCGCCGCAGAGAGCGTTGCAAAGGGGATGGCGCCTTGTACGCTGCGCGCGTAAAAATCGACGGCTTTCCCGTCCCGTTCGAGCACGCACGGCGAGACCTCGTCCGAGAAGACGGCGTCGTGCACGTACCGCGCGAGGTCGCCGCCCGTATAATTTTGTGCGAGCATGCGCGCGGTGCAGGGCGCGAGCCCCGCCACCCGTGTAAAGAGGAAGTGTTCCAGATCGCCCTCCGCATGCGCGCATACCGCGCCGAGGGCGGCAAGGTCGGAGGGGTCCGCCTTGTCCTGCGCGGCGGGCAGCACGTACGCGGCACCCGGGAGGATCAGCCGTTTTGCGCCCGCGTCGGCGGAGGTCGTCTTCAACGCGCCGAGGATGATCTCGTTTTGGGTGAGGATGAGGTTGGAGTATTTCCCCATGATCTCGGCGTAGAGCACGCGTTCGGCGGTGGAGAAGTCCGAAACGCACAAAAAGCGCAGGGCGAGGATGCGCTCGAATCCCACCTGTTCCACGCCTAAGATCTGCGCGCCCTGCAGGTGTTTGCGCAAGAGCATGCAAAAATTGGGGGCGACGAGGGGGTTTTCGCGGTCGTCTTCGGTAAAATATGCGCCGCAGTCGGCGGCGTTTGCGTTCAACGTGAGTTTAACGGTGCGTTTTCCCGTGTATATTATAAAAGAGAGCTCTTCGCGTTCGGGCTGGTTGATCCTGTTTATCCGCCCGCCCGTGAGCGCCGCGTTGAGCTCCTTTGCCGTAAGGCGGAGCGTAAAAGCATCCTGAGGCATAACGTGCTCCTTTTCGTTCTCTTTTCGATTATACCCGAAAAAAGGCAAAATGTAAATGAAAAATGCTTTTCTTTCTTGCGCCGATATGGTAAAATAAATCCGTCTTAAAATTTTACATCCAAAACGGAGTGATGATTATGAAGTACAAAGTAACCCCCGCAGAAAAGAGCACCGTCAAGATCGCCATCACCTTCACGCCCGACGAATGGGCTGCGGCGAACGACAAGGCATATCTCGAAAACCGCAAAAAGTACGCGGTCAACGGCTTCCGCAAGGGGAAGGTGCCCAAGCACGTGCTCGAAATGCACTACGGCAAAGGGATCTTCTACGAAGACGCGCTCAACGATCTGTTCGCGGAGCACTATCCCGTCATTCTCGAAAAGGAGAAGGATGCGTTCACGCCCGTCGGCGATCCCGCGCTTTCGGTCGACGACATCTCGGACAGCAAGGTGGTGCTCGTCGCCGTGACGCCCGTCAAGCCCGACGTGACCATCGAGAAATACACGGGTATAAAAATCGATAAATACGAGTATACTGTTACGGACGCCGACGTCGATAAGGATATCGACGCGACCCGCGAGCGCTTTGCAGAGAGCGTCGAGGTCACCGACCGTCCCGCTCAGAACGGCGATATCGTCAACATCGACTTCGAAGGCAAGATGGACGGGAAAGCGTTCGACGGCGGCACGGCGAAAGGGTACGATCTGACGCTGGGCGCAGGACAGTTCATCGGCGGGTTCGAAGAGCAGGTCGTCGGCATGAACGCGGGCGAGACCAAGGATGTGAACGTCACCTTCCCCGAGGATTATCAGGCGGCAGAGCTCAAAGGCAAGCCCGCCGTCTTCACGGTCACCGTGCATAAGATCTCGGCAAAGGTGCTTCCCGCGCTCGACGAGGAATTTGCCAAGAAAGTGGGCAGCGACAGCGTGGAAGCATACCGCGCCAAGGTACGCGAGCGCCTCGAAAAGGCGGCGGCATCCCGCTCTTTGAACGAGACGGAGAACGCCATCATCACCGAGATCGCCAAGACGGCGAAGGCGGAGATCCCCGATGCGATGATCGAAAAGCAGGAGGAGTATTCCATGCAGCGTATGGAGTACAGCCTCATGTATCAGGGCATCAAGCTGGACGACTATCTCAAATACGTCGGGCAGACGCGCGACGAGTATAAAAAGCACTTCGAGGAAGAGGCGCGCCGCACCGTCCTCAACCAGCTCATCGTCGAAAAGCTCATCAAAGAGCTCAAGATCGAGGCAACGGAAGAGGAAGTCGCCGCAAAGATCGCCGAGCAGGCGGCAAGCGTCGGCAAGGAAGCCGAAGAGTACAAAAAGACGATGGATCCCCGTCAGACGGAGTATATCGAGGGGGATATCAAAGTCACCAAACTCTTCGACTATTTGCAGGCGAACAACGAGATGACCCTCGTCAAGCCCGAAGAGAAGTAAATCGACCGCGCCGCCTCTATACATTATAATATATAGGGCGCAGGATCGCACAAAAACAGGGAAGGGCGCCGCGGGCGCCCGTTCCTTACGCTATTGCAAGGAGACCGCAATATGGACCGGAATGTAAAAAACGTACTCATCCCTTACGTGGTGGAGCGCACCTCGGGCGGGGAGCGGAGCTACGACCTGTACTCCCGCCTGCTCGAAGACAGGATCATCTTTTTGAGCGGTGAGATCGACGACGCCGTTGCAAATACCGTCGTGGCGCAGCTCATCTATCTCGAGGGCAAAGATCCCACCAAGGATATCAGCCTGTATATCAACAGCCCCGGCGGTTCCGTTTCGGCGGGGATGGCGATCTACGATACGATGAATTACATCAAGTGCGACGTTTCCACCATCTGCATCGGATTGGCGGCGTCGATGGGGGCGTTCCTTTTGGCGGCGGGCGCCAAGGGCAAACGCTACGCCTTAAAGAACAGCGAGATCATGATCCACCAGCCGCTCGGCGGCGCGCAGGGTCAGGCGAGCGATATCAAGATCCAGGCGGAGCACATTTTGCGCATCAAGTCCAAAATGACCCGCATCCTCGCCGAAAATACGGGCAAACCCGTCGACGTGGTGGAGCGCGACACCGATCGCGACAACTATCTCACCGCCGACGAAGCGCTTGCTTACGGGCTTATCGACCGCGTGTACGAGAAGCGTTGAGGGCTCCCTCGGCTGCCTTTGGCGGCGCTCTCCTGCGGGCGCCAAGGGCAATGGCGGACATATTTGCCTCCCTCCGTGAGGAAGGTAGATGCGCGGCAGCGCCGCGCAGACGGTGGGAGCAGTCCGTCTCCCTCTATGAGGAAGTGCCCCATAGGGCGGCGGGCGCGACAACGCGAATCAAGGAGTTTCTATGTCAAAATACGAACAATATTGTTCCTTCTGCGGGAAAGAAAAATCCAAGGTCAAAAAACTCATCGCGGGTCCCGACGGCGTATTCATCTGCGACGAATGCGTCGACCTTTGCCGCGACATGATGGCGAAAATGCCTTCGAACACGCCTGCCGAGACGGTGGAGCTGAAAAAGCCTGCCGAGATCAAAGAGGAGCTCGATAAGTATATCATCGGGCAGGATAAGGCAAAGCGCGTGCTTTCGGTGGCGGTGTATAACCACTATAAGCGCATCAACGCGGCGCTTTCGGGCAAAAAAGAGGACGACGACGTCGAGATCGAAAAGAGCAACATCCTGCTTTTGGGCCCCACGGGCAGCGGGAAAACGCTCCTTGCGCGCACGCTCGCGCGCATCCTCAACGTGCCGTTCGCCACGAGCGACGCGACCACCCTCACCGAGGCGGGATACGTGGGCGAGGACGTGGAGAACATCCTCTTAAAACTCATCCAGAACGCCGATTACGATATCGAGCGCGCTCAGCGCGGCATCATTTATATCGACGAGATCGATAAGATCGCCCGTAAGAGCGAGAACGTCTCCATCACGCGCGACGTCTCGGGCGAAGGCGTGCAGCAGGCGCTGTTGAAGATCATCGAATCGACGGTCGCCAACGTTCCGCCGCAGGGCGGCAGGAAGCACCCGCAGCAGGATTGCATGCGCATCGATACGACGAATATCCTCTTTATCTGCGGCGGTGCGTTCGTCGGGTTGGATAAGATCGTCGGCGCGCGGAAGGACGATTCGGGGCTCGGCTTCGGCGGCAAAGTGCGCATGGGCGAGAACGAGGTCGACTACTCTTTGCTCGACGACGTCAAGCCGCAGGATCTCACCAAATTCGGGCTTATCCCCGAATTTGTCGGGCGGCTTCCCATCGTGGTGGCGCTGCAGCCGCTCGATGAGAATGCGCTCGTCTCCATCCTCACCGAACCCAAGAACGCCATCATCAAACAGTATCAAAAGCTCGTCGGGCTGGACGGCGTCAAACTTACGGTGGAAGAGGGCGCGGTGCGCGAGATCGCCAATACCGCCATCCGCTTAAAGACGGGCGCGCGCGGGCTCAGAACGATCATCGAAGGGCTGATGACAGACGTGATGTACGATATCCCTTCGCAAAAGAACGTGGAGGAAGTCATCATCACGCGCGACTGCGTGACGAAAGGGGATAAACCCCGCCTCGTGTATAAAAAATCTGCATAACACCGTGTTCGGGAACGCAAAGGGCGGCAGTTTGCCGCCCTTTTTGCATGCTCAAAAACATGCGCCGCACACGGGGTACGGCGCGGCGATCAAAAGATCGTGTATTGACAAATTAAACAGATATGGTATAATCAATATCGTACATAGTTTTGCGGCTTAAACGATACAGATCGGCTTTTCGTCGCGGTATCAGGAGGAAGTATGATCGATCAAAAGTTGTTTGGGGATATTCTCAAAGACTTGCGTGAACAAAAGAACGTCACGCAGGAGATGCTTGCGGAGCGGTGCCGCGTTTCACGGCAGACGGTGCGCAGGTGGGAACAGGGCGCGCGCATGCCCGAGTTGGCGATGTACGAGGAATTGTGTGCGGCGCTCGACGTTTCGCCTACATACTTTTTCGAGGCGGCAAGGCGTGAACCGCCGCTTGCAGCGGCGGAGGATGCAGAGCTGCCCTGCCCGCAGGAAGAAGAGGATGTCCCTTTACGGAAGCGAAAAGGCAGGATCGTCAAGTGCATCGCGCTTGCGCTCGTCGGCGCGTTGCTTTTGGCGGTATGGATCGCGGGCGCATTTTTCGCATGGGCATTCGGACAGGCTGTAAATTGGAACGTCATCGGTACGGCCGATGCCGTCATCTCAACGAATACCGATGCGGTCGCGTATTTTTGGGTATCGCTTGCGGCGAGCTTGCTTGCGTTCGTCTGTTTTGTGCTGTTCGTTTGGCGCTTGTGCGCGTATGTGCGCGACCGCCGTCTTCGCGCCGCTTTGCAGGCGCAAGAAGCGCCGATCGGGCAAGAAAATATACCTTAAATGGCGTCATGTATCCAAATTGATACATAAAACTTGCAAAATGGTTCCATTTTGGTCTGTACAAATTGCTATTTTTCTGCTAATATCAAGGTACGATCTGTTTTCTGCAGAAGCAAATCAAAACCAAATTTTGGAGGAGTAACAAAATGGAACCTAAGATCAAACAAAAAAAGTGGTTTGCTGCGATCGGGGTCGCGCTTGCGTTGCTTATGGCGGCGGTGGGGATCCCTGTCGGCATCTCCGCCTCTGCGGCGGAAATGGCAGAGATCCAGCCGATGGGAATGTGTTGCGATGAGTATGGAGTGTACACGGAATCGTATTTAACCGCAGTAGCGTACCATTATAATGGTCATACTGCGGACTGTATGCAATACGAACAGTCAACATATATACATTTGGGATTAAATATAAATCCCTCTTATGGGTATGTGACAAAGAGCGGGCACTCTTATACAGAAGTCATGATTCCGGAAATAGGATCTAATGCTACGGTTTCGCCGTATTATTGGATGCGACCGTCAACCTCTTCGGATGCGAGTTATTATCAAGGACATTATGTTATTAATGCGGCAGAAGGAAGTGGTTTGATTGTAAGCGGACGCCTTGTGACAGGTACAGTAGTTGCAAATGCAATTTCGTCATTCGCCATCCCCTCGAATTGGAAAGAGATTGAGGGATCATGCGTATACAATGGGGCGATTGGTGAATTTAAGATCACTAAGAACCAACGTAGAACAGAAATTGAATTGTATATTGATGAAGACGATGAACCAGATATAATGTTTGATATCTCCGTAAGTAACGGGTTATTAAAGATTATAAGCGATAAAACATTTGATTGTACAGATCTGGTTGTTGCAGGAAGTCAAGAGGGCGCGTTGGCGTTTCATATTGAAACATAAACAGGATGAGATCGGATCATGAAGCTGGGCTTAAAATTTGGCTTTAAGATGCTGCTTCGTAATCCCGTGCGGATTGCGGCGAGCTTGCTCGCCGCAATTGCCGCATTCGGCATAGCGGGCATGTGTATCTTTACGCAGACGTACAATATCGTCCCATGGGCGAAAGAATTGTTTTTTGAATACAGCGGGGGCTATCCCGAAAGGGGGCCCGACCCGTATATCGGGATCGTCTGGAATCGGACGAATATTCCGCCTAATATGTCGTACAATGTTTATTTCACAAAAGACGGATTAGAAGAGACAGAAGAATTGATTTCGGATATCGGCGGGTACGCGATCATGTACCGCGATAACAGAACGCCGAAAAATATTGAGGTGCTTGATTTATATCGATATATCAACTGTGAAGAGACGCGTTTTTGGGGAGATCATAACGGAGAAAAATTATTTGCGCCGTATCCGCGTTATTCGGACGACATATTTTTAGATACCGAAAATGCGATCGATGACCGCGCCCGACGAGATATCACAAGATATTTATATGATGTCGTTACAGTTTACAGCGGGAATGACGCTATGCAGGCGTTCGGCTACGACCTTGTGGGGGAACTGCCTGCGCAGGTCGATGAGATCGCCATCCCGCAATGGCTGTACAACTGTTTTTTGTGCTACGGATACAAGGATCGGACGGGAACAGTTTATACGATCGAGCAGGAGAGCGATATCCTCGGCAAAACATTAGAATTAAAATATTGGGATCATGGGGATAAAGCGCTGACGGCTACCATCGTCGGGGTCGTACATACCGATCTTGAGAAAGAAAATTTTGTGTCGCGGTTGTTTTCTTACGAAAGTGTCGATGCATCCGAAGGACTTACCGTTGCTACATATTCGTCCTATGAGGGTGGGAGTGAATATATCCCGCCACCGCATATGGGCGTGATCGTCAGCGAGAGCTATTTGCTGCAATATGCGCGGGATGATTCGGTGGCATCTGTTGTGGTTGTTCCGCGCTATCAAAGTTATTCCGAACAGTATTTCGATTTGTTTTATCAAACGGGCAAAGATGCAAAAACGCATCAATTTTATCGGACAGGTTCGGATTTTTTAAGGATTGCATCTTCTGCGGCAGTTGTCAATATCGATCAGAATGTACGACGTATCTACGAAAGCACTTCAATCTACTTCCGCGTCGTGCCGTATTTGGGCGTGTTTGCAGCGATCCTGCTTGCGTATTTGTGTTTCAGCACGGTGATGGGGCGTCGCCGCGGGGTGGGCACGCTGCAATCGCTGGGAGCAAGCAAAAAGCAGATCGCGCTTGCCGTCGGCATCCCCATTTTTGTATTTTGTCTCATCGCATCGCTGGGCGCGCTGTGCGTGGAAGTATGTTTTTTGATGTCAATGAACCGTAGATTGGAGAATGCCGTTGCGGAGTTGACTTATTTTTTTGATTATGCAGCTACAGGGGTTCCCTATCCCTTTATACTGGGATGGGAGACGGTGCTCTTTACCTTTGGCGTGCCGCTTGCGATCGCGGCGGTTGCGACGCTTGTTACTGTGTGGCTCGTCTTCCGCACGCCCGTGGTGGATAACCTCAATAAAAAGGAATTCCGCCTGTTCTCAAATAAGGCGCGCTGAACGCAGCACATACAAAATTTGTTTTGGGGGC
>CALVPW010000005.1 GCA_944354085.1 uncultured Clostridia bacterium
ACCTGTATGGGGTTATAAAAAAAGAAATAATCCGAACGCTCCGCCGAATAAAATCGGTTTGAGGTTCGGATTATACTCGTTTGGCGCAGAGAAAGGGATCAGCGCCTTTGGCGGCGCGCCCCGGTGCACAGCCCGCAGGGCTGTGCAGTTTGCGCCCATGCCTGTTTTTTCTTTGCTCTCTACGCAAACCGTTTGCTCGCGCAAACGCCTCCACCCTCAAATCCCTTTCATTTGGTTACAACACGAACGGCGGCGGGCATTTGCCCGCCGCCGTTCGTGGCGCAGAGAAAGGGATTTGAACCCTTGGATACATTCCTGCATCACACGATTTCGAATCGTGCGCGTTCGACCGCTCCGCCATCTCTGCAAATCGCTCATATATTCTACAATAACTTTTCCCGAAAAGCAAGCTATTTGCACGGCTTTCGGGGATTTTTTTTGCGTTTTGCGATTTTTCCCGCAATTTTGGGAGAGACGTTGCGTTTTCGGCAAAGTTGTGCTACAATAGGCGTTGAGATCGCCCGCCGTGCGGGCGTAAGGAGACCTTATGAACGCAAAGACGAAACGTGCCAAACAAACATATCTTGCCGTCAACCGCCGCCTGCGCGCGCTCGGGCTTCCCTTCTTTTTGAACACGTGGGAGGAGGAAGTCATGCCCAAGGCGGGAAAGCCATACCGCAACATGCAGCTTGTGGAGCTTTCCGCCATGGCGTACGAGTATCAGACGGGCAGACGCTATACGCGGAGCATCCAAACGCTGTACGAAGACCGCGCCGCGCTCGATCGCGTTCTTCGCCACGAGATCGAAGAGGCGAAAAAGAACGCCGATAAGCTCGCGAAGATCCCCAAGGCGGAGTATCTTGCCTATCAGAACACCGTTTTGGAGGCGTATCCTAAATTTGTCGAAGCCAAAACGACGGGGCGTTTTGCGCCCGTCAAGCCGTATTTGAAGGACATCCTCGCCTACAAACGCAAGTACGCGGCATGGGAGGAGACGGATACGCTCAGCGGTTACGATATTTTATTGGATGAGTTCGAAGAGGGGATGACGGCGCAAAAGTACGACGCCTTTTTCGGGCTCGTCAAACAGGAACTCGTGCCCTTTTTGCAGCGGGTGCTCTCCGCACAAAAAAAGGTGCATCCCGCCTTTTCGGAACGCACCTTTCCCGTGGAGAAGCAAAAGGCGTTCTGCGCCTATCTTGGCAAGGTCATGCTCTTCGATCCCGCCAAGACGATGATGGGGGAGAGCGAGCATCCCTACACCAACAACAACGGCAATTGCGACGTGCGCATCACCAACCATTTTTACGAACACGACCTTGCGAGCGCCATCTTCAGCGCCATCCACGAGATGGGGCACGCGCTGTACGAATTGCAGGTCTCGGACGATTTACAGGGTACCATGTCCGGGGGTGGGGTCTCCATGGCGATGCACGAGAGCCAGTCGCGCTTCTTTGAAAATATCGTCGGGCGCAGCCGCGCGTTCTGGGAGCGGCACTATCCCGTTCTCAAAGAGATCTTCCGCGAGGAGCTTTCAGACGTTTCGCTCGACGACTTCTACGCGTATATCAACCACGTGAGCGCGGGGCTCGTGCGCACGGAGGCGGACGAGCTCACCTATCCGCTACACGTGCTCATCCGCTACGAGATGGAAAAAGGCATGATGGAAGGGACGGTGACGGAGGAGAACGTCGAAGCGGTGTGGAACGAAAAGTACAAGCAGTACCTCGGCGTCGACGTGCCGGATGCGGGGCGCGGCGTTGCGCAGGATATGCACTGGTACAGCGGCGAACTCGGATATTTCCCGACGTACGCGCTGGGCTCGGCATACGGCGCGCAGATGCTCTCCGCCATGCGCAAGGACTTTGACGCGGACGCCGCCATGGGCGAGGAGACGCTGTGCACGATCGCCGCGTGGCTCAAAGAGCACATCCACAAATTCGGCGCGTCCATGCCGCCCGCAGAGATCTTTGCGATCGCCTGCGGTGCGCCCTTCGATGCGCACTACTATATCGACCATCTCAAACAAAAGTATGCCGCGCTCTGCGGCATCGCACCGTAAGGGGAGACTATGGAATACACGCTCGTGACGGGCGCGTGCGGCGGATTGGGCGGCGCGTTCGTAGATTGTTTGGCGGCGCGCGGCGAAGCGCTCTTTCTGACGGGGCGGAGCGCCGCAAAGCTGCAAACGCTTGCAGCGTCTCTTCGCGAACGGTATCCCGCGCTCGCCGTCGAGACGTGCGCGTGCGATCTTTCGGACAGCGCCTCGCGCGAGGCGCTCTTTGCCTATGCGGATGAAAAGCGGATGCGTTTTTCCCGCCTTGTGTATGTGGCGGGCGTCGATATCCAAAAGGCGGCGGAAGCGTACACGGAAGCCAAGATCGTCTTACAATCCCGCGTCAATCTGGAGGGCGCCGTATCGCTTGCCCGCGGCGTGTTTTTGCGCCGCGGCGAAGGCTGCGAGCTGCTTGCGGTGGGGAGCATGTCGGCGGGTTGTCCCATGCCGTATTTTGCGCTGTACAGCGCCACGAAAAAGGGGCTCGAACAGTTTTGGGTGGCGCTCAGGACGGAAGTGAAAGGGCGCGCCAAGGCGACGGTGGTGCTTCCGGGCGGCATCCCCACGCGGGAGGATATCATCGAGAATATCAAAACGCACGGCTGGTTCGGGCGCGTTTCGGCGCTCCCGCCCGCAAAAGTCGCTGCCGCGTCGCTCAAAGCCGTCGCGCGCAACAAGCGCAAAAAGGTGATCGGGGGCTGGAATAAATTCCTGTACGTTTTGGAGCATCTCGTGCCGCTCCCGATCCGCCTGCGCGTCATCGCAAAGATCTGGGGAAAGACGCAAAAGGACGCATTCTGATCAAAAAAACGGCGCGGGCGATCGCCCGCGCCGTGCCGTTTTTGCGCTTATTTTTTCTTTTTGAAGGCGTCCTCTTCCTCCGCGGTGGAGAAGGAGAATCCGATATGTTCCCCGCGGGAAAGGAGGGCGCGCACGAACGCGTCGTATTCGGCGGGGCGGATGACGACGACGATATACTTCGTCTTTTCGCCGTCAAAGTACACGGCAAGTTTGCCCGCGCCGCGGAAGTGGTGCACGGAGCGGATGGCGTCCAAGGGGTATCTCATGCGGATGAACCCGAACGCGACGATAAGCGACGTTTCCGTGAGTATGTACTGCGAACGGACGAGCATCGCCGTCAATACGATGGCGATCCCCACGCTCACGATGTATAAAACGGCGTATTTGAGCCATTCGAGCGCCGACGAAAGATCGCCTTGGAGAAATCCGACGAATTGCCATGTGGTGAGGGCAAATCCTGCCGCAGCCAGCGCGATCCCCGCCGCCAAAAGGGCGACGACGGGGGCGGAAAAGCGGAAGCGGTAGCGGACTTTGCCGTGCGGGAGAAGTTCGTTCATACCCGTATTATAACAGTTTGTCTTAAAAAAAGCAAGGCGTGCGGGGCGGTGTTCTCTCTTTTTCGCGCGGGAAAGCGTCCGATACGAAAAAATCCTGCCGAATCTGCGCGGATCTGTGCCGAACGCTTGAAAATTCGTCCGCAATCATGTATAATACGATATCATACACACACGGCGGGAGCCGCCGTCACGGAGGAGGAACATGGTCAAACTCATCAAAAAAGGCGTCTACTATACGGAAGGGCGCATCGTCAAGGAAGCGCAGGCGTTTTTCACTTCGGAGAAGAAGGAAGCCGCCGTCAAGAGCACGCTTTCCTACGCCGTCCTGAAAGCGCACAACGCGGGCAGCGACGAGGATCTGCGCATCCGGTTCGATGCGATCGCCTCGCACGATATCACGTACGTGGGCATCATCCAGACGGCAAAGGCGAGCGGGCTCAAACAGTTCCCCATCCCGTATACGCTCACCAACTGCCATAACTCTTTGTGCGCGGTGGGCGGGACCATCAACGAGGACGATCACGTGTTCGGGCTCTCGGCGGCGAAAAAATACGGCGGCGATTACGTGCCCGCACACCTTGCCGTCATCCATCAGTACATGCGCGAATGCGCCGCCAAATGCGGGGCGATGATCCTCGGTTCCGATTCGCATACCCGTTACGGCGCGCTCGGCACGATGGCGATCGGCGAAGGGGGACCCGAACTCGTCAAGCAGCTGCTTTCGCAGACGTACGACGTCAAGCGCCCGCCCGTGATCGCGGTCTACCTCAAAGGCAAGCTCCGCCGCGGCGTCGGCCCGCAGGACGTGGCGCTCGCGCTCGTCAAGGCGACCTTCCCGAGCGGCTTCGTCAAAAACAAGATCTTGGAGTTCATCGGCCCCGGGATCGCCAACCTCTCCATGGACTACCGCATCGGCATCGACGTGATGACGACGGAGACCACCTGTCTTTCTTCCATTTGGGAGACGGACGAAAAGACGCACGAATACTACGCCGTTCACGGCAGAGAGGGGGATTATCGGGAGCTCAAAGTCAAGGCGCCCGCCTATTACGACGGCGCGGTCGTCATCGATCTCTCGCGCGTGGAGCCCATGATCGCGCTCCCGTTCCATCCCTCCAACGCCTATACCATCCGCGAATTTTTACAGCGCCCCGCCGAACTTTTGAAGATCGCCGAAGAGCAGGGCAGAAAGCTCCGCGGGGACGACGGCTTTACCCTCACCGATAAGGTGAAGGACGGAAAGGTATACGTCGATCAGGGCGTCATCGCGGGCTGCGCGGGCGGCGGCTACGAGAACGTCGCCGAGGCGGCGGAGATCCTGCGCGGCAAGAGCGTCGGAACGGGCAGTTTTTCGCTCAGCGTGTATCCCGCTTCCCAACCCGTCTATAAAGCGCTCGTCGAGGGCGGCTATGCGGGTACGCTCATGGAGGCGGGCGCCATCGTCAAAACGGCGTTCTGCGGTCCCTGCTTTGGCGCGGGCGACGTGCCCGCCAACAACGGGCTCTCCATCCGTCACACCACCCGTAATTTTGAGAACCGCGAGGGCAGCAAACCCGCCGCGGGACAGCTCGCCGCAGTCGCGCTCATGGACGCGCGCTCCATCGCTGCCACGGCGGCAAACGGCGGCGTGCTCACGTCCGCGCTCGACTACGCGTATACGAAGCGCGTCAAAAAGTACAAATTTGACGGGAAGATCTACGAGAACCGCGTCTATCACGGCGCGGGCAAGCCCGATGCCTCCGCACAGCTCGTGTACGGTCCCAACATTGCCGATTGGCCCGCGCAGATCGCGCTTGGCAAGCATCTTTTGATGAAGGTCGTCTCCGTCCTCACCGATCCCGTGACGACGACGGACGAACTCATCCCTTCGGGCGAGACCTCGTCCTATCGTTCCAATCCCATGAAACTTGCGGGATTCGCACTCTCGCGCAAGGATCCCGCGTACGTCTCCCGCGCAAAAGAGGTCGCCGCCGAGGAAGCGGCGCGCCGTGCGGAAGGGCGCCTTCCCGAGAGCGTTTTGTCCGCGCTCGGCACGTTCGTGCCCGCCGAAGGCACGATCTTCGGCAGCGTCGTCGTCTCCAACAAGCCGGGCGACGGTTCCGCGCGCGAGCAGGCGGCGTCCTGCCAGCGCGTTCTGGGCGGCGTTGCGAACATCTGCAAAGAGTACGCGACCAAGCGCTACCGCTCCAACCTCATCAACTGGGGGATGCTGCCCTTCACCTGCGAAAAGGCGGGGCTCAGCGTGGGCGACTTCGTATATGTGTCCGATATCGCCGCCGCCGTCGCCGCGGGGGAGGAGCGCGTCGTCGCCAAAGTCATCACGGGCGGCAAAACGCGCGATATCGCGCTCGAACTCGGCACGCTGACCGAGGACGAACGCAAGATCCTGCTCGCAGGCTGCCTGATCAATTATAACAAGGAAAAGGCGGGTCTGTGATGTACACGCTCGGCAGCTACGTCTCCGCCGTCGACCTCACGCCGTATGCGCGGCCCGAGACGCTCCCGCCCGAGGCGTGCGCCGCCGCGACGGACGCCCTCCTCAAATATCTTTTGCGGGAACGCGGGCTCATCGCCGCGTTTTCCGCCACGCAGGAAAAAAAGCGCGCCCTCGTGCGCGGGTATATGAACGAGCGCCCCGCCCATCCCATCCCGCCCGAGATCGTCGCGCTGCAGGACGGGCTGTTCTGGACGGAGAGCGTTTCCAAGGGGATCGTCTCCATGGACGAGCTCACGTTCAACGCGCAGGGCATGGCGCTGTGGGAGGGGGATATCACCCGTCTTGCAGCGGACGGCATCGTCAACGCCGCCAACCGCGGGCTTTTGGGTTGTTTTTTGCCCAATCACGCCTGTATCGACAACGTCATCCATTCGGCGGCGGGCATGCAGCTGCGGGACGACTGCGCCAAGATCATTGCCGCGCAGGGGCACGAGGAGAACGTGGGCGACTGCAAGATCACCCGCGCTTTCAACCTGCCGAGCAAATACGTGCTGCACACGGTGGGTCCCATGATCCGCCGCGAGGTGGGGGAGAACGAGCGCGCGCAGCTGCGTTCGTGCTATCTCGCCTGTCTCGACGCCGCGGAGGCGGCGGGATTGAAGAGCGTCGCGTTCTGCTGCATCGCAACGGGGGTGTTCAGCTTCCCGCGGGAGGAGGCGGCGGAGATCGCCGTGGGCGCCGTGCTCCGCCGGAAGATGCGCCGTCCTGATGCGCCCAAGGTCGTCTTCAACACCTTTTTGCCCGAAGATACCGCCATCTATCGCAACATTCTTTCGATGCTATGAACGTCTTTGCCGCCTGCGGGCGGCTTTTTCGTACGGGCAAAATAATTGCAGGGTATTGACAAATCTTGTCGAAGACTTTATAATATCATATAGGGTGAAAGCATGCAGACGTTAGACGATTTCGAACCGCTCGGATATTATACCAAAACGCTCAAAGACCGCTTCCGCCGCAATGCGGAGGAGTACTTTGACGCGCTCGTCAAAAGATCGGGCGTCAACGAACAGGAAAATAAAAAGACGGTCGCCCGTTACAACGCCGCCATGCAAAAGGCGGAAGCGGCGGAAAGACGGCTGAACTCGGGCAAAGTGCTGCGCGGGTTCGTCATCTTCTTTCTGATCGCAGCCGTCATTGCGGGCGCCGTGCTCCTTTTTATGGGCTTTGACGCGGGGGGCTTTTGGTTCATCGCGGGCGGCGCGGCGTGCCTCGTCCTTGCAGTGGTGCTCCTCATCCTCATGTGCACCAAGATCAAGAACATGATCGCCGCGCGGCAAAAAAAATACGACGCGGCGCTCGGCAAGGCGTACGCCATCCGCGACGAGGCGTATGCGCAGATGCGCCCTCTGCACGATCTGTTCACCTTCCGCATGACGCGCGACCTGATCGAAAAAACAGAGCCCGATCTCAAGATCGACGACTGTTTCGACGTAAAAAAATTCGACCTCATGTCCCGCAAGTACGGGCTGGGCGAGAACAGGGATACGGACCGTTCCACCGTGTGCGTGCTCTCGGGCACCATCGAGAACAATCCCTTCGTATATGAGCGCGACCTTTGCTGCAGCGTCTTCGAAGAGACGTACCACGGCGAGCTCGTCATCCATTGGACGACGTACAGCTACGATTCCAAGGGCAACCGCCGCGCGGTGCACCATACGCAGACGCTCACGGCGAGCTACCGCGCGCCCGCGCCGCATTACGGGTACAATACCCGTCTTTATTACGGCAACGAGGCGGCGCCCGATCTTTGCTTTTCCCGTCAGCCCACGCACGCGCACCTCTTGTCGGAAGATCAGGTGGAGCGCAAAGTCAAAAAGGGGAAAAAGCAGCTCGAAAAGAAGGCGCGTAAAGCCGTCACTTCGGGATCGAGCAATTTTACGGAGATGGGGAACGCGGAGTTCGACGTGCTCTTCGGCGCGCTCGACCGCGATAACGAGGTGCAGTTCCGCCTCATGTTCACGCCGCTCGCGCAAAAGAACATGCTCGAACTCATCCGTTCGGACGAGGCGTACGGCGACGACTTCGCCTTCATCAAGCGAAAGGGACTCAATTGCATCCGTTCGGAGCATGCGCAGAGCTGGACGATCGAGACCGATCCCTCCCGCTATATGAGCTTCGATCTCGCCGCGTCCCGCGCCGCCTTTTTGCAGTTCAACTGCGAATATTTCCGCTCGATCTATTTCGATCTCGCGCCCCTCCTCGCCATCCCGCTGTATAAGATGCAGAAGCCGCGCGAATTCATCTATAAGGATGTGTACGAGAGCAACTGCACCTCGTTCGAGACGGAATCGCTCGCCAACCGCTTCGATCCCGCCCGTTTCGCGCACGGCGCTACCAAAACGCGGACCATCCTCAAAACGCAGTTCCTGCAAAAAGACGGGCTCTCGGATAAGGTGCGCGTCAACGCCTATTCGTACGACGCCGTGCCGCGCGTGGCGTACGTTCCCGTTTTGGGCGGCGACGGATACATGCACAACGTGCCCGTTCCGTGGACGGAGTACATCCCGCTCACGCGCACGTCGGAGATGGAAGTGCGTTCCGTGGGCGGCTCGCGCGAGGAGTTCGAGAGAAAGCGCGCCGGCCTTCATGAATTTTTCAAGAATTATTCGGACGAGGTCGCGTTCGGCAGCGGGCTCATCGCCATCCCGCTCATGCGCGGTCTGTTCGACGCCGTCAGCGACGCGGCGCTCGGCAAGGCGTACGGGGCGGCGGCGGGAAAGAACGCCGCGTTCGAGGCGCTCTCCAAGGTGGAGCGCGCCGTGCAGGCAGCCGAAGAGGCAGAACGCGAAGCTGCCGCGGCAGACGCGGCGGAAGGCGCTCCCGACGGGGCTCCGCCCGCCCAAGAGGATGAAGAAAAGAACGGCGGCGCGCAAAACGCGCACGACGATCGATAAGTAAAATTTGTAGGAGGAACATATCATGGCAAACGAACTTGACGAAACGAAAGATCCCGTAAACGAAGCGGGGCGTGACGTTGCCGTCATCGAAAAACAGCTCCCCGTCAAAACGGGAGTGGGCTCCGTGATCTTTGAGGTGCTCTTGTGGATATGCGCGATCATCCCCGGGCTCATCTTTCTGATCATGAAGATCAAAGCGGGGACGTATCTTTCGCAACTGCAGCAAAAGATCCAGCACGATGCGTCGCAGATCGATAACTATCTCGAACAGCGCGTCGTGATTTTGCAGAACTGCGCGCGCCTGCTCGACAAGGCGATCGATCTCGATAAGACGACGATGACGCAGATCGCGGCATATCGTTCGGGGGCGGATCCCGCGAACGACGGCGTCCGCAACGACATCGCGCAGAAGATCGATTCTGTTGGCAGATCCATCAACATCGCGTTCGAGAACTATCCCGATCTCAAAGCGCATGCGGAGATCGCCGATGCGATGCAGCAGAACGCGTATCTGCAAAAGGAGATCACGGCTGCCCGCGAAGTGTACAACGATACGGTGAACACCTGGAACAGCGCCATCTACGCATGGCCCACCAAGATGATCGTGGCTTCCAAGCGCGGCTATACCACGCGTATCCCGTTCAGCACCTCGGCAGAAGTCAAAGAACAGGCGCGCGGCGTCTTCTTCTGATCGCGGCATTTCGCGCCCCGTCCGCTTTTGCGGGCGGGGCTGTTTTTGATAGGGGAACAGGATGAAATATCTGATCGCGCTCGACGCGGGCACGACGAGCGTCCGCGCATTTTTATACGATCTGCAAAAACGCGCGTTCGTGCGCCGCGCGCAGCAGGAACTCGGGCTCTCCTTCCCGCATCCTGGGTGGGTGGAGCAGGACGCCGACGAGATCTATTACAAGGCGGCGTACGTCCTCAACGACTGCATCCGCGCCGCGGGCGCGGAGAACGTGGCGGGCATCGGTATCGCCAATCAGCGGGAGACCGTCGTCATGTGGGACAGGCAGACGGGCGAACCCGTCTGTCCCGCGATCGGCTGGCAGTGCCGCCGCACGAGCGCGTGGTGCGCCGCGCTCGACGAGGAGACGAAAATGCTCGTCCGCACACGGACGGGACTTGTGCCCGACGCCTATTTTTCGGCGAGCAAGATCGTGTGGGATCGGGAGAACATCCCGTCCGTTCGCGCGCTCGGCGAAAAGGGACGGCTGTGCGCGGGCACCGTCGACAGTTACCTCATCTTCAAACTGACCGAGGGGCGGAGCTTTGTCACGGACGTGACGAACGCCTCCCGCACCATGCTGTTCGATATCCGCGCCATGCGGTGGGACGACGAACTCTTGCGGCGCTTTTGTATCCCGCGCGCCATATTGCCCGAAGTGCGCGACTCGGATGCGCGCATGGGGGAGGCGGTGTTCGGCGGCAGACGCATCCCGATCGCAGGCGCGGCGGGCGATCAGCAGGCGGCGCTCTTCGGACAGGGATGCCGCCGCGCGGGCGAGGGGAAGGTGACGTACGGTACGGGGCTTTTTTTGCTCTTTCATACGGGGGAGGCGTGCGTCTCGTCGAACAGCGGGCTCATCGCGACGCCTGCCTGCCGTGTGGGCGGCAAAACGGCTTACGCGCTCGAAGGGAGCTGTTTCCACGCGGGCAGCGCCATCCGCTGGCTGCGCGACGGGCTCGGATTTCTCTCTTCCGCCGCGGAGAGCGAGGCGCTTGCGACGCGCGTGAAGGATACGGGCGGCGTCTGTTTCGTGCCTGCTTTTACGGGGCTGGGCGCGCCCTATTGGTCGCCCGACGCCCGCGGCGTTCTGTGCGGGATCACGCAGGCGACGGGACGGGCGGAGATCGTCCGCGCCGTGCTCGAAAGCATCGCCTACGGCGCGCGCGATCTTACGGATGCGATGCAGCGCGACAGCGGCGTTCCGCTCAGCATGATCCGCTGCGACGGCGGTGCGTCCGCCAACGCGTTTTTGATGCAGTTCCAGGCAGACCTTCTGGGCGTGCCCGTCGACAGGCCCGTTGAACGGGAGAGCACGGCGCTCGGCGCCGTCATGCTCGCGGCGCTCTCCTTGGGGATCATGGACGGCGATGCGGCGGCGTCACTGAGAACGACGGAGCGCGTCTTTTCGCCTTCCGCCTCCGCCCGCGCCGCGTGCGAGGAAGGGTACAAGAACTACCTGCGCGCCGTCCGCCGCGCCATGCTTAAATAACTGCCTGCGGGTATGCGTTTTATTGCAAATTTGATGCAAATGCGCCGCGTCCGTTCTAAACGGGCGCGGCGCTTTCATATGTTGTGGCGATGAAGATATATCTTGTAAAACGCAGCTATTTTACCTTTCGCGCGCAGCCGTCGTATGCGCTCGACCTGCTGGGGACGGACTGTCTTGCGCGCATGTGTGCCGTTTTGGGCACGGAGGCGATCGACGGCGCGCCGCCCGCGGGCGAAAAGCTCGTCCTCTATCCCGCCTATCCCTTTTTGACGGAGGAGGAACTTTCCCGTTTTTTGCGCATGCAGAAGGGGAGCGTTCGCTTCCGCGGCGGCTATCTCGACCGCGGCGGCGCGTTCGCGGAGGGGGGCGATCCTTCGGACGGGATGTTCACGCTCGCCGATTATGCGCTGATGCGCGCGCGTGCCGCACGGGAGAATGCCGCCCTGTTCGCGGCGCGCGGCGCGATGGTGGAGGAGGGCGCGCAGGTCGACTGCACGGTGCGGCTTTCGGTCGGTGCGATCGTGCGGCGCAGCGCCGTTGTCAAAGGGCAAAGCATCGTCGGAGAGGATGCGGAGATCGCGGGCGGGAGCGTCGTGGAAGACAGCACGATCGGCGCGGGGACGCGCATCGAGCACAGCATCTTAAAAGACGCCCGCGTCGGCAAGCGGTGCGTCGTGGGACCTTTTGCACGCCTGCGTCCCGCCTCCGTCGTCGGCGACGACTGCCGTATCGGCGACTTCGTCGAGCTGAAAAACGCCCGCGTCGGGGACGGCTGCAAGATCGCTCACCTTGCCTACGTGGGGGACGCCGACCTTGCTGCGCGGGTCAACGTCGGCTGCGGCGTGGTCTTCGTCAATTACGACGGCAAGCGTAAATCACGCACCCGCGTGGGGGCGGGCGCCTTCATCGGCAGCAACTGCAACCTCATCGCACCCGTCTGCGTGGGCGACGGGTGCTATCTCGCCGCGGGGACGACGCTCACGCGCGATCTTTCGGGCGGAGATTTTTGCATCGGGAGGAGCCGCGAGACCGTCAAACGGGACGGCGCGCAAAAATATCTGAAGTAAGTCACCTCTTTTCCGCAGCAGGGCATACGATGATGCTGCGGGGAGGTGCTATGAAGTATTTCGGGACGGACGGATTCCGCGGACGGGCGAACGAGGGGCTGACTGCCGTGCACGCCTTCCGCGTGGGACGGTTTTTGGGGCGGTACCACGCCCGCGGCAAGGGGGAACGGGTGCGGCTCGTCGTCGGCAAGGACACGCGCCGCTCCTCCTATTGTCTGGAATACGCGTTGGCTTCGGGCGCGGCGGCCTCGGGCGCGGACGTGTACCTTTTGCACGTGACGACGACCCCTTCGGTCGCATATCTCGTACGGGCGGAGGCTTTTGACGGCGGGGTGATGATCTCCGCCAGCCACAATCCCTTCGAGGACAACGGCATCAAGCTATTCGGCGCGGACGGCGAAAAACTTTCGGACGAGGTGCTTTGCGAGAGCGAAGCCTACCTCGACGGGGGCACGCTCCCGCTTGCGACGGGCGCGGCAGTCGGACGGACGATCGACCATGTGGCGGGGCGCAACCGCTATCTCGCATATCTCTTGTCCATCCCGCGTACCTCCTTTCGGGGACTCAGGGTGGGGCTGGACTGTGCCAACGGCAGCGCGTTCGCGCTCGCAAAGGCGGTGTTCGACGCGCTCGGGGCGGAAACGCATTGCATCGGCGTCTCTCCCGACGGCACGAATATCAACGCGGGGTGCGGATCCACCTGTCCCGACGGGCTTTCCGCCGTCGTCGTTGAACGCGGGCTGGATGCGGGGTTCGCCTTTGACGGCGACGCCGACCGCTGTATCTGTGTGGATGAGCACGGCGCGGTCGTGGACGGCGACGGCATTTTATACCTTGCCGCCCGCGATATGCTCGCGCGCGGCGAGCTCGAAGGGAAGGGCGTGGTGACGACCGTTCTTTCCAACGGCGGGCTCGAGCGGGCGCTCGCGCGGGAGGGGGTCGGCGTTCTGCACGTGCCCGTCGGCGACAAGTTCGTTACGGAGGCGCTCGCGCGGAGCGGATACCTTTTGGGCGGGGAGCCTTCCGGGCACGTCGTTTTCCGCAAATACGGCGCCACGGGCGACGGCATTCTGACGGCGCTGCGCGTTGCGGAGATCATGCTCGAACGCAAATGCCCGCTTTCATGCCTGCTGCGCGGGTATACGCCCGTCCCGCGGCGGGAAAAGAACGTGCGCGTGCCCGACTGTAAACGTGCGGCAAAGAGCGGCTGCGTTCAGGAGGCGGTGCGGCTGCTGCGGGAGCGAGACGTGCGCGCGGTGGTGCGCGCATCGGGGACGGAGCCTGTCGTCCGCATCCTCGTCGAGGGGGAGGCGGCGCTCTTGGACGGGGCGCTCGCCGCGCTCGAGGCGGCCGTATGTGCGGGCGGGGAGGGACTCTGATGTGCGGCATCGTCGGCTGCGTGATGGCGCGTCCCGCCGCGCCTTTGCTTTTGGATGGTCTGAAAAAGCTCGAGTACCGCGGCTACGACTCGGCGGGGATCGCTGTTTCCGACGGCGGCGCGATCTCGGTCGTAAAGCGTAAAGGACGGGTGAAGGGGCTGGAGGACGCCCGCGCGCTCAAGGGGGGAACGGGCGTCGGGCACACGCGCTGGGCAACGCACGGCGCGCCTTCCGAATGCAACGCGCATCCGCACTGCTTCGGCGGGATCTGCATCGTGCACAACGGCATCGTCGAAAATGCCGCAACGCTCAAAGAGGAATGCGTGCGGCGCGGCGAGACGTTTTCGTCGCAGACGGACAGCGAGGTCATCGCGCACCTCATTGCCGCGGAAGAGGGGGATCTTCTTACCGCCGTCCGCGCCGCCCTGCAAAAAATAAGCGGTTCGTACGCCGTCGCCGTGCTCTCCGAACGCGCGCCCGATACCATCGTCTGCGCGCGCCGTGCGAGCCCGCTCGTCGTAGGATGCGACGGGGAGGGTTCGTATGTGGCGAGCGACATTCCCGCCGTTGCTGCCGACGGCCGCGCGGTATACGTGCTTGGCGACGGGGAGTTCGCCGTCCTCAAAAAAGGGGAGCCGCCCGCCTTCTTCGACGGCGCGCTCACGCCTGTCAAAAAGGCTGCGATCGCATACGACGCATGCGCGGATACGCCGCAAAAGCAGGGCTTTCCGCATTTTATGAAAAAAGAGATCGCAGAAGCGCCGCAAAGCGCAGAGCAGTCCTTCCCCGATCTGCAAAGCGAGGTATATTCTGCCCTCTGCGAAGTACTATGTCAGACAGAACATATACATCTTGTGGCATGCGGTACGGCATACCACAGCACTTTGTGTATGTATTATGTCACGCATAGGTTTGCAAAAATGACCGCACAACCGTTTATCGCAAGCGAATACCGCTATATGGACCCGATCGTCCCGCGCGGGACGCTGTGTATCACCGTCAGTCAGAGCGGGGAAACGGCGGATACGCTCGCGAGCGCGGCGCTTGCAAAGGCGCGCGGCGCAAAGCTGCTGGCTGTGACCAACGTGAAGCATTCTTCGCTCGAGCGCATGAGCGACTTCGTGCTTCCGACGCATGCGGGGCGGGAGATCGCCGTCGCCGCGACCAAAAGTTTTTGCGCGCAGCTTGCGGTGCTGTATGCGCTCTCACATACGATCGCGCAATGCCGCGGGCATCAAGCGCCGCCCGTTTCTCCGCTCTTTTCTGCCATGCGCGAGGCGCTCGCCGCAGGGGAAAAGGTACGTGCATGGGTCCCGTATTTCGTGGGGGCGCGGAGCGTCTTTTTCCTGGGCAGGGGCGCCGATCGCTATGCGGCGCTGGAAGGCAGCCTCAAACTCAAAGAGGTGAGCTATCTTCCGAGTGAGGGGTATCCCGCGGGGGAGCTCAAACACGGCACGCTGGCGCTCGTCGATGCGCGCACGCCCGTCGTTGCCCTCATCACCGATCCCGCCGTCGCCGATAAGACGATGAACGCCGTGCACGAGGTGTCCGCCCGCGGCGCGCCCGTCTTCCTCATCACGACCATCCCCGCGTGCCTCGGCTGCGCCGAAGTCACCGCCTGCGTGCTCCTGCCCGCGTGCGAGCCCGCATATTCGCCCATGCTCACGGCGCTCCCCGTGCAGCTGCTTGCGTACTACGTTGCGCTCGCCTGCGGGAACGATCCCGATAAGCCGCGCAACCTTGCAAAAGCCGTCACCGTGGAATAGTGCGGAACAAAAAAACGCCGTCGGCGCAGCTGCGCCGACGGCGGAATGTTTTTTATACGTAACTCGTCTTGGTCACGTCGTTTTTGGGCGTTTTGCGGGGGACGATCTTTTCTGCCGCCGTCCCGACGGCAACGCTTGCCATGGGCAGGAAGCCTTGCGGGACCTTGAGGTCGGAAACGAGCGCCGCGTCTTTGGCGGCGTCGGCGATCACGCCGCGCACATATAAATTCCCGAGCCCCAGATCGGTCGCCGCGAGCAGCATGTTTTCGACGAGGCAGGAGACGTTGAGCGCGCCCACCGTTCCCGTATCCGAGGAGGAGACGACGATGAGCACGGGCGCGCCGTGCAGGGGATCGGCGTTCGCATCGCCCGAGGCTTTGACCGCGCAAAGGCGGATGCGTTCGAGGATGTCTTTGTCCCGTACGACGCTCAGGTGCAGCGTTTCAAAGCGGTGCATGCCGACGGGTGCGTACAGCGCGGCGTCGAGGATGCGTCGGATATCTTCTTCGGGGACGGGGTCTTTCAAAAAGCTGCGCGTGGAAACGCGCGTTTTCAAAACGTCGCTGAATTGCATAAGCGCTCCTTTTTATAAATTCCGATCAGCCGATCTTTCTTACAAAGGGATGATAGTCGAGGATGGCTTCGATCTCGCCGAGCACGTTTTCGGGAAGGACGAGCCCGCTCGCCGCCACGTTGCTCAAAAGCTGCGCAGGCTTGCTTGCGCCCGTGATGACGGAGGTGATCTCCTTCCTTCGCAGGATCCACGCCAGCGACAGGACGGAGAGGGGCACGCCGAGCTTTTCGGCGATGGGCAGAAGTCTTTCCACCTTGTCGAGATTGTCGTCCGTCAGCAGGTTATTGATCTGCTTGTCCGCCTGCCACGTCGCGCGCGAACCTGCGGGGATGGGCTGACCTTTGCGGTATTTGCCCGTCAAAAGTCCCTGCGCAAGGGGGGAGAAGGTCGTGATGCCCACGCCGTTCTCGGCGCAGATATCCATGATCTCGTCCTCGATATAGCGGTCGACCATATTATATTCGGGCTGGATGACGGAAAGCGGGCGCAGATGTTCTTCTTTGATGACGGCGAGCGCCTTCGTGATCTGTACGGGCGACCATTCCGAAACGCCGAAGTATAAGATCTTGCCCGCCGCGACCATATCCGATAAGACCTGCATGGTCTCTTCGATGGGCGTGGTGGGGTCATAGCGGTGGCAAAAATACAGATCGAGATAGTCGAGCCGCATGTTTTTCAGCGTCTTGTCGAGCTGCTCGATGATGTGCTTGCGCGAGAGCCCCCAATCGTTGGCGCCCCGTCCCATCGGGAAAAAGACTTTGGAAGAGACGACGTATTCGTTGCGGCTGTGCTCTTTTAAGACTTTCCCCAAAAAGCGTTCCGCCGCCCCGCCCGAATACGCGTCGGCGCAGTCGAAAAAGTTGATGCCCTGATCTAAGGCGGCGTTCACCGTTTCGAGCGCGACCTTTTCCGCGTCCGTTCCCGCAAGATCGGTCACCCAGCTGCCGAGCGCAACTTCGCTCACTTTAAGTCCCCATTTCCCCAAATTGCGATACTTCATACATTCTCCTTGGACGATATCGTTTATCTTTATGGATATTATAGCAAATTGTCGCCGTTTTGCAAGAGGGGACGCGCATATTTTTGCTGTATTTTCCGCGAATGCTTGTCAATCGTCCGTAAATATGGTATAATCCTTTGGATGATAAACGATGCGCTGCCCGTTCCCGCCGAACGGGCGAAACAACTCAATCCCGTCGTGCTCGCGTTCGTGGGGGACGCCGTGTACACGCTGTGCGTGCGCACCCGCCTCGCGCTCGGCAGCGGGGAAAAGACGGGCGCGCTCAACCGCCGCGCCTCCGAACGCGTTTCCGCGCACGGGCAGAGCGAGGCGCTCGCCGCCATCCTTCCCAAACTTTCCGAGGAAGAGGCGGAGATCTACCGCCGCGGACGCAACGCCAAAAAACCGACAAAGAGCAAAAACGCCACCGTGGCGGAATACGTCCGCTCGACGGGGTTCGAGGCGCTTTTGGGTTTTTTGTATCTGACGGGGCGCACCGAGCGCATCCGCGAATTATTTTTTCCCGAGGACGAGGCATGAAGACAGAGGGCAGGAACGCCGTATTGGAACTTTTGAAAACAGATAAGACCATCGAAAAGATCTTGCTCGAAAAGGGCGCGCAGGGCACGCTGGGCAAGATCTTTGCCGAAGCGCGCAGGCAGAACATCCGCGTGCAGTTCGTCGACCGCGCCGTCCTCGACAGGGAGAGCGAGAGCAAGCGCCATCAGGGCGTGATCGCCTATACCACGGCGTACGAATACGCGGCGCTCAACGAGCTCTTCGGCGGGGGAAACAGCCTCATCGTTTTATGCGACGGCATCGAGGACGTGCACAATCTCGGGAGCATCCTCCGCGTTGCGGAATGCGCGGGGGCAGACGGCGTCGTCATCCCCAACGCCAAGGGCGCGAGCGTGACCGAGGCGGTCGTCCGCATCTCGGCGGGCGCGGCGGAGCATATCAAAGTTGCAAAAGTTCCCTCCGTGAATTACGCGGTGGACGAGCTGAAAAAGGCAGGTTATTGGGTGTACGCGCTGGAAGCGGGCGGCGAGAGCATCTACAAAGCCGACTTAAAGGGCAAAGTCGGGCTCGTCGTCGGCGGGGAGGACAGCGGCGTCAGGCGCCTCACCCGCGAAAAGTGCGACGGCGTGCTCTCCATCCCGCTCTTCGGGAAAGTCAATTCGCTGAACGCCTCGGTGGCGCTCGGCATCGCCGTTTACGAGGTGGTCCGTGCAAGAGAAGGCGCGTAAAAGCGACGAGGCGCTCGCCGTGCTCGCGCAAGCGGGCGAGGCGTGGGCGGAAGAGGAACTTTTGAACAGATACAAAAGCGCCGTCCGCGCCCGCGCCCGCAAGTTCTTTTTGGCGGGCGGCGAAACGGAGGATCTGGTGCAGGAGGGGATGATCGGGCTGATCTCCGCCATCCGCACCTATAAAGAGGGCGCAGGCAAGCGTTTTAAGAATTTCGCCTATCTGTGCGTGACCCGCCGCATTTACGATGCGCTCCGCGCTGCCGATAAAAAGGCGTATGAGGATCTCGATCCCGACTGCGTGCCCGAGGGCGTCACGCCCGAGGACAGCGTGCTCGCGGTGGAATCGCAGGCGGAGTTCCGTCTGCGGCTCACGCGGGCGCTCTCCGATTTTGAATTCCGCGTCGTCACGCTCTATCTCGACGGGATGCGTTACGCCGATATCGCCCGCGCGACGGGCAAAGACCAAAAGAGCGTCGACAATGCGTTGGCGCGTTCGAAAAAGAAACTGCAAAAGACCTTTCCCGAATACACGAAGTGACGCCGAAAAAGGAGCCCGATCATGGCACATCTTTCCCTTTACAGAAAATTCCGCCCCGCCGTCTTTGACGAGATCGTGCGGCAGGAGCACGTCGTGCGCGTCCTCCGCCATCAGATCGAACGGGACGAGGTGGGGCATGCCTACCTCTTTACGGGGCCGCGCGGCACGGGTAAAACGAGCGTTGCCCGCATTTTTGCGCGCGCCGTCAACTGCGAACACCCGCAAAACGGTTCGCCGTGCGGCGTGTGCGCCGTGTGCAAAGCGCTCGCCGCGGGCGGCTCGCTCGACATCGTGGAGATCGACGCCGCTTCCAACAACGGCGTGAACGAGATGCGCGACCTCAGGGAAAAGGTGCAGTATCCGCCCGTCACGGGCAAATATAAAGTGTATATCATCGACGAAGTGCATATGCTGACGGACAGTGCCTTCAACGCGCTTTTGAAGACGCTCGAAGAACCGCCCGCGCACGCCGTCTTCATCCTTGCGACGACGGAACCGCACAAGATCCCCGCGACCATCCTCTCCCGCTGTATGCGGCTGGATTTCAAACTCATCCCCGAAGAGGATCTCGAACGCCATCTTACAAAGATCTTGGACGGGCTCGGACGGCAGTACGAGAAGGAAGCCGTCGCCGCCATCGCTCGCGCGGGCGCGGGGAGCGACCGCGACATGCTCTCCATCGCCGAAATGTGCCTCGCGTACGGGGAGAAGCTCACCTACGACGGAGTGACCGCCGTGCTCGGCGCGGCGGATCTGCAAACGACGGCGTCTTTGGCGGATGCCGTGCTGCAGAGCGATCTTTCCACGGCGCTCTCCGTGACCGAACGCATCCTTGCCGAGGGCAAGTCGGCGGGCGTGCTGCTGCGCGATCTTTTGAACTTTCTCAACGAAGTCGCCGTCGCAAAAACATGCCGCAATGCGGAAAAGCTGCTCTCGCTGCCCGAAAGGCTGTTTTCCATGGTCAAGGAGATCGCCTCCCGCGCAGAGGGCGCGGCGATCCTGCGCGCGACGGAGATCATGGTCAAAACGGAAAACGAGCTGCGCTTCGCCTCGTCGCCGCGCATCGCGCTCGAAACGGCGATCCTGCGCGCCGCCATGCCGCAGACCGACCGCGACTTAGACGCGCTCCTCGTGCGGATCTCCGCGCTCGAAAAACAGGTGGCGCTGCTGCAAAAAAGCGCGCCCGCTCCCGTAAAACAAGCCCCCGCGCCTGTATTTGAGGCGCCAAAGGCAACGCCGCAAAAGGCTTTCGAGGAGTCGCCCTTTGACGACGTCCCGCCTCCCTTTGACGACGTCCCGCCTGAAGAGGATGCGGCGCCCCCTTGGGAGGAGGCGCTCCCCGCGCCTGACGAGGCGCCCCGCAAAACGCTTCCGCACGCACCCGCGGCAGAAAAAGCGCCGCCCGCCGAGAGTGCGGCGGCTGCGCCCGCGTCGGGAGCGCAGGATGCGGAAACGACATTCGGGCTCTTTTTGCGGCGGCTGCGCAAAATGCCCGCGAGCGGCGTATTGTACGCGCTTTGCCGCGACCTCGAACCGCGCGGCGAGGGCGAAAAACTCGTCCTGTCCACAGATATCCGTACGGTCGCTGATACGCTGAACGGCGAAAAACACCGCGCGGCGATGGCTGCGGCGCTTGCCGAGCTCGGCGTGACGCAGTTCGAAGTGCGTTTTATTTCGGCAGCGCGGGCGGAGGAAAAGGACGGCGTCGAACGGCTGAAAAAGGATTTTGCGGATTATCCCGTAGAAATAAAGTAAAAACGCGCGTCACGCGCAGGAGGACATATGGCAGGTTTCAACAAAGGCGGCATGGGGGGCGGAATGCAGAACCTCATGAAGCAGGCGCAAAAGATGCAGGAAGAGATGCAGGCAACGGAAAAACTCCTCGACGAGTGGGAGATCGTCGGTACGGCGGGGGGCGAAGCCGTCGTCGTATATATGAACGCGAAAAAAGTCATCGACGGCATCGAGATCGACAAATCGGTCATCGATCCCGACGACGAGGAGATGCTCGAAGATCTCGTGATGGCGGCGATCATGGACGGTTATAAAAAGGCAGACGCCGTCTATCAGGAGAAGATGGGCAAATTCGGCGCGATGGGCGGCATGGGAGGGCTCCTCTGAGGTGGACGTTTTTATCGAACCCATCGGGCGGCTGATGAACGAGTTTTCCAAGCTCCCCGGCGTCGGCAAAAAAACGGCGCAGCGGTATGCTTATAAGGTGATCGGCATGTCGGAGAGCGAGGCGCGCGCCTTTGCGGACGCCATCGTCAACGCCAAGCGCAAAGTGCGCTTTTGCAGCGTCTGCGGCAACTTCACCGAGAGCGACGTCTGCGAGATCTGCCGCACGCGCGACGCATCGCAGATCTGCGTCGTCAAAGAACCCAAAGACGTCATCGCGCTCGAAAAACTGCACGAATACAAGGGCGTATACCACGTTCTGCACGGGGTCATCGACCCGATGAACGGCGTCACGCCCAACGATATCCGCATCAAGGAGCTCTTGGCGCGCGTGGGCGAGGGCGGCGTGAAAGAGGTCATCATGGCGACCAATCCCGACGTGGAGGGAGAGGCGACGGCGATGTATATCGCCAAACTCTTAAAGCCGCTCGGCGTGACCGTCACGCGGCTGGCGCGCGGCGTGCCCGTTGGGAGCGAGCTCGAATATGCGGACGAAGTGACGCTTTCCCGCGCGCTCATCGAGCGCAAGGCAATATAAGGAGACGATCTATGAAGATTTCCGTACTCGGCTGCGGGCGGTGGGGCTCGTTCATCGCATGGTATCTTGCCCGCCGCGGCAACGAAGTCACGAGCTGGGGGCCCGAAGGCGACCCCAGCTACGAAGTATTGAAGACGACGGGCAGGAACGAATATGTTTCGCTGGACGCGTCCATCACGCTCACGTGCGATCTGGAACGCGCCGTGCGCACGGCGGAGATCGTCGTCATCTCCATCAGCGCGCAGGGCTTGCGCGGCTTTATGCAGCGCATCGTGCGCTATCCCGTTTCGGACAAAGTTTTTGTTCTGTGCATGAAGGGCATCGAGGCGGAAACGGGAAAGCGCCTTTCCGAGATCCTCGTCGAGAGCGGGATCTCCAAGGATAAGATCGCCGTCTGGGTGGGACCCGGTCACATCCAGAGCTTTGTGCAGGGCATCCCGAACTGTATGGTCATCGATTCGGAAAACGACGCGCTGAAAATTTCGCTCGTCGATGCGTTCAAGAGCGACCTCATCCGTTTCTATTACGGGAACGATCTGCTGGGCACGGAGATCGGCGCCGCCGCCAAGAACGTGATGGGCATTGCCGCGGGCGTGCTCGACGTCGTGTGCGTCCCCTTAAAAGGTCCGCTCATGTCGCGCGGGGCGCGCGAGGTGGCGCGGCTCATCAAAGCGATGGGGGGCAACGAGCTCTCCGCGTACGGGCTGGCGCATCTCGGTGATTACGAGACGACGCTCTTTTCCGCGTATTCGCATAACCGCATGTACGGCGAGATGCTCGCAAAGGGCAAACGCTTCCAAAAACTTGCCGAAGGCGTCGCAACGAGCAAGGCGATGCAATATTTGGGCGAAAAATACGGGGTCGATCTTCCCATCACGCGCGCGGTCTGCGCCGTCTGCTACGGCTCGGGCGACGATGCGGCGCGCTGCAAAGAGGAGATCGGCAAGCTCTTCCGCCGCAGCACCAAGGCGGAAATGTACGAGTAAACGAGCAAAAATTGCCATTTTCATAGTACTATGCGTGTCATAATACCATGAAACGGACACGAACTCCATACATCCGCGGGGCGGCGCAGTTTATATGCGCTGCCCCGCAGACGTTGTAACGGATATGTTCCGTTCGTTTTCTGATACAAACTTTCATTTTGCGGCTTTTGGAAAATTGCGGCATGCTTTTGCAAACTTCGCGTGCGTTTTATGATATAATGATAGCGAGAAAATATGGCATACAAGGATGGTTGTATGAAGACCTTATTCGTGTCCGATCTGGACGGGACCTTGCTCACACGGCACGAGTGTCTTTCCGCTTACAGCATCGAACACCTCAACGCCCTCATTCAAAAGGGGCTGCCTTTTACGTTTGCAACGGCGCGCGCCGTCACGAGCGCGCTGCATGCGCTCCGCGGGCTGGAGATCAGGTTGCCCGCAGTGTATTATAACGGCGGGCTCATCTTCGACGTGAACACGCGCGAGATCCTGCGCGCGGTCCTCTTCGGCGAGGAGGAGAAAAAATACGTGCTCTCCGTGCTGCAGGCGCACGGGATCGATCCCGTCGTCTTCGGGGCGGACAGCGCACGTGAGCGGCTCGTCTGGCACGTCGGCAAGGAAAACGCGGGCGTGGAGCGCTATCTTGCGCGCCGCAAGTCCGATCCCCGCCTTACGCCCGTCTATTCGGACGAGGCGCTTTTAACGGGCAGCGCCTTTTACTTTAAGTGCATCGGTCCGCGCGCGCAGCTCGAGAGTGCGTGGGATATCCTCAAAATGGATCCCCGCTTTATCTGCATCTTCCATCAGGAGACCTATCAGAACGATTTTTGGATGGAGATCTCGCCGCACGCCGCGACCAAAGCGAGCGCCGTGCGCTTTTTGAAGGAGAAACTCGGCTGCGAAACGCTCGTGTGCTTCGGCGACAGCGCGAACGATTCGGATATGTTCGACGTGTGCGACAAAAAATATGCCGTGCGCAACGCCGACGATTGGTTAAAGGAAAAAGCGACGGGCGTCATCGGCTATTGCGAAGAGGACGGCGTCGCCAAGTGGCTGGATGAAAACGCGGGCTTTTGAGCCGCAGCGCAGGATGATAAAACGGGAAGAGCTATGAAAGCAAAAAAGAGAGCGTACGTCAGCGTTTACAACAAAGAGCGGATCGTGGAGTTCTGCCGCTATCTCGTCGAATACGGGTACGAGATCATCGCCACCGAGGGCACGTGCAATGTCTTGCGCGAGGCGGGCATCGCCGCGCTCTCCGCGCATGAACTTACGGGATATCCCGAGCCCCTCGGCGGGAAGGTCCGCGCGATGCATCCCGCCGTGTACACGGGCATCATCGCCAATCAGCTCACGCCCGCGCAGTTCAAGGAACTCGGAAGAGCAAAAGCCAAGGTGTTTCCCATCGAACTCGTCGTCATCAACCTGTATCCTTTCCGTCAGGATATGGAGGCGGGGCTTTCCTTCCGCGAGGCTGCCGAACACATGGATGTGGGCGGCGTCGCGCTCCTCGATGCGGCTGCCCGCAACTATATGCACACCGTCGCCGTCTGCGATCCCGACGATTACGACCGCGTGCTGTGCGATCTTGCGGCGGGCGCCATCCCGGAGGACGAGCGCCAATACCTTATGTACAAGGCGTTTTCCTATACCGCCGCATACGATGCGCTCGTGGCGCAGTATCTTTCGTATCAGCTGAAGATCGCCTTCCCCAAGACGCTCACCGTCACGTACGAGAAGACGCAGGACATGCTCTACGGCGAAAACCCGCACCAGCGCGCCGCCGTGTACCGCGAGCCGCTCTTAAAGGAAGGTTCCATCGCCTGCGCGAAGCAGCTTGCGGGCGATGCGCCCACCTATAACAACATCCATGACGCCAACGCGGCGCTCGAGCTCGTCAAAGAGTACGATTCTCCCGCCGTCGTCGCCTGCAAGCACGGCGTGCCGTGCAGCGCGGGGACGGGGAGCGATCTTTACGAGGCGTTCGAACGCGCCGCCGCAGCCGATCCGCTTCATTTCCGCGGCGGCATCCTTGCCGCCAACGGCGTGGTGGACGCGCGGATCGCGGCGCGGGTACGCGATATGGGCGTCGAGGCGGTCGTTGCCGTCGGCTTCACGCCCGAGGCGATGAGCGAGCTGCGCTTCGATCGCTCCGTCATCCTTTTGGAGATGCCCGATATCCGCAGCAAGGTGCAGTTCTCGACCTTCGATATGAAAAAGATCTACGGCGGGCTGCTCGTACAGACGTACGATACGGCGCTCCTCGAAGACGCCGTCTGCGTTTCGGCGCGCAAGCCCTCGGAAGAGGAGATGGCGGCGCTGCTGTTCAACTATAAAGTCGCCAAGCACGCGCGCTCTTCCGCCGTCGTCGTGGGAACGGGCGATCGGACGTGCGGCATCGGAACGGGGCAGACCAACCGCATGCTCGCCCTTCGGTTCGCGCTCTCGCTCGCGGGGGAGAAGGCGAAGGGGGCGGTCATCGCTTCGGACGCGTCGCTCTTGAACAGGGAGAGCGTGGAGGAATGCCGCGCAGCGGGGATCGTCGCCGTCGTGCAGACGGGAAGACCCGACGACGAGACGGTGAAACTGTGCGACGAATACGCGATCGCCGTCGTCTGTTCGCAGCAGCGGCACTTCAAAGTATAAATATAAGTTGAACGCGGCGCGTGGGCGCCGCGTTTTTCTGCCGCGCGGGCGCGGGAGACGTCTGCGCTAAAACAAATTGGCAAGGGAGAGGCGGTAGCCCGCGGGGAGCGTCTTTGCGGCGTGCATCACGATCTCGAGCTTCGCCATGGCAAAGCGCGGCTCGCCTTCCGCGATGAGGCGGACGGCTTCGGAGAGGGGCTCGTCCATGCGGTTGACGTCGCCGTGGGGCAGCCAGATATGCAGCGTCTGTTTGCGCGCCTCCCAAGCGGTGCGCACCGCTTCGGCGTCGCCGACGTTCGCCGTGCCCGCCTCCGCTTTCTCGTAGAGGACGTGCACTTCCTCGTAAAAGTCGTGCAGCGAACGCGTCACATGGCAGTGTTCAAAGACCGCGGCGCCCGCCAAAAGCGCGAGCGCCGCGGCGATGGCTGCAAACGATTTGATCATACTCCCTCCTCACCACGTTTTTCCGTTGGGATACGCAACGTGCAGCGTACGGAATTTCTCGCCCTTGACCTGTAAATACAATTTCCCCGTGCCGTCGGCGGTGAGCACGAGCACGCGGCGGAGGGCGGGCACGCCTTCGCGCCGCAGCACTTCCTCAAAAAAGGCGCGTTCCACGCCCGTGAACGCCAGATTTTTCTCGTCGAATTTCCCGTTGTCGATGACGACGAGGGGCAGCGAAGGCTGCATCGACGCGAGATCTTGTTTGGGCAGCGCCGAAAAGGTGCCGTTGGACTCGTACAGCGCGTAGTCGACGGCGTCGAGCGAAAAATACCCCGCCGCGCGCAGCGATCCGATGAGGTCGGAAACGTCCAAGCGGTTGCGTTTGAGCTGATAGTCGTCGATGCCGTTTTTGTTGATGACGACGCTCGGCTTTCCCGAGATGACCGTTTTCAGCGGTTTGACTTTCAGGTCGATGAGCGTGACGAGCTCGTGCAGCACGAAGATGGCGAGCACGGAGACGATGCCGTATAAAAGGGGGATGGAAGTATCCGCCATGGGGATGCAGGCGAGTTCGGCGATGAGCAGCGTGATCACGAGCTCAAAGGGCTGCATCTCGCCGATCTGCCGTTTTCCCATCAGGCGCATCACGATAAGGAGCGCCAGATAGATGACCGCCGTGCGGATCATAACGAGTACCATAAAAAAAGTGTGGGCAAAGGGCGGGAAAGTATCCCCAAGCAGTTGCTTTTTTTATAAAATGCCGCTATAATATAAGGCAAGAAGAGTAGCCAAGGCGCGTTAAGTGTTGCGAAACGGGACGTTGTTCGCAAACGAAAGGGAACTCCCTGCGGTGCCGCGGCGCGTCCGCTCGAAACGGCTTTATGCCACTTTTTGCGGACCTCCTCAGTTTAGGAGGTTTTTTTGTATGTTCTTTTCCGCATATTTCCGCGCGCTCTCGGCGGGGAAAAAGATCGCGCTCGCGGCGCTGTTCGCGGCGCTCAGCGTCGTCGTCAACGTGTTTTCCGTTGACGTCGGTACGAGCAACAAGATCGCTTTTACGTATACCGTCTGCTTTTTTGCGGGATACCTCATGGGCGGTCTGCCCGCCTTTTTGGTGGCGTTTTTGGGGGATGCGCTCGGGTATCTCATCAATCCGCAGGGCGTATATTGGCTGTTCGGCGCCACGCTCGGAGTGTACGCCTTCATCATGGGGGCGGCGATGAACGCGCCCTTCGGCAAGGGGCGCGGCGCACCCTATTGGAAGGCGGCGATCGCTTTTGTGACGGGGTATCTTCTCGTGACCGTGCTGTTGAACTCCGTCGTCAATTATTGGTACGCGCGCATTTTCTTTTGGAACGGCGTCGAAAAAAAGGTGTTCTGGGTATACGTCGGCGGACGCATCGCCTTTCAGAGCGTCGTGTTTGCCGTCAACGCCGCGGTCTCTATGGCGCTGCTGCCCGTCGCCGTCAAGCTCAGCGTCCCCAAAAACAAGCGCAAACGCCCGCTTGGAGAGCGCAGGCAGGCATCGTAAAATTCACATAAGCATTGCGTCGACCCGAGAGTATCGGGTTGACTTTTTTATATCGGGCGTGATATAATAGACGCGATCAAAGGAGCGTTTATGATTACATCCTTGCTTGCCGCAGACGGACCGCTGTTCGGCGCGAACAACCGCGGCATCATCATCTTTGGGTTCGAGATCTACTATTATGCCATCTGCATCGTGTGCGGCATGATCGGGGCGGCGGCGCTTTCCGCGCTTTTGATGAAGCGCAGGAACATGTCGCCCGACCTCATCTTTTTGCTGTTCGTCGTGTGCATCCCGACGGCGATCGTCGGCGCGCGGCTCTTTTCCTGCCTCACCGACGAGAGCATCGGCATACAAAACTTTTTCCGCTTCCGCGACGGCGGCTTGTCCATCACGGGCGGCGTTTTGGGCGGCGTGTTTGCGGGGTTCGTCGTGTGCCGTATCCGTAAGGTCAGCTTCCTCAGGGCGGCGGACTGCGTCGTCATCAACATCCTCATCGCCCAGTCTCTGGGCAGATGGGGGAACTTCTTCAACGGCGAGGTATACGGCGCGGAAGTCACCGATCCCGCATGGCAGTGGTTCCCGTTCGCCGTTCCCATCGCGGGCAACGTGAGCGAGGTGGGCGGCATCGGAGGGTTTTCCGATCCCAACGCCACGTGGCATTACGCGTTCTTCTTTTATGAGAGCGTCATCAATCTCATCGGCTGGGCGCTTCTCTTTACGCTCGCATGGAAGATGAACAAAAAGCCCAACGGCGTGCTCATTTGCCTGTATTTTGTATGGTACGGAACGGTGCGTTCGGTGATGGAGCCGCTTCGCGATCCTAAGTTCATCCTCGATAAGGGCGGCGTCATGTGGTCGGAAGTCTTCTCCATCCTCATGGTGGGGCTGGGCGTCTGCGCCATTTTGGTGCTCTGCATCCTCAATTTCCGCAAAGAAAAGGCGTTTTTCGGCAGCCGCGTGGGCGATCCCTGCGGCATCCGCGACTATCTCACGCCGTATAAGGACGATATCCCGTACTATTCCACCATCAACATGTTCGGGAGCGAGTATCCGCCCGCGCCCGAAAAGCAGGAGAAGAAAAAGCGAAACGCGAAAACAGAGCAGGACGAGGAGCCGCCTCGGGACGGAGGCACGGCATGAGGAACCTCACCCTTTTGACCGATCTGTATCAGCTTACGATGGGGCAGGGGTATTTTTCGCGCGGGAAGCACACCCAAAAGGCGGTGTTCGATATTTTTTTCCGTCCCAACCGCCTCATCACCTATTCGGTCGCCGCAGGGCTCGATCAGGCGGCGGAATATCTTGAAGACCTGCATTTTGACGAGAGCGACATATCCTATCTGCGTTCGCTCGGCATGTTCACCGAAGATTACCTTGCCTATCTGAAAGACCTCCGTTTCACGGGCGACGTATACGCCGTCCGCGAGGGGGAGATCGTCTTTCCGTACGAGCCCATCGTCACCGTCGTTGCGCCCATGCTCGAAGCGCAGCTCGTCGAAACGGCGCTTTTGACCTTTATCAACCATCAAACACTCATCGCTTCCAAGGCGGCTAAGATCTGCGCGGCGGCGGGCGGCGGCGTGATGGAGTTCGGTTTGCGCCGCGCACAGGGTGCGGACGCGGGCATTTACGGCGCGCGCGCCGCGATGATCGGCGGCTGCGCGAGCACTTCCAACGTGTATGCGGGCAAGCTCTTCGGCGTTCCCGTCTCGGGGACGATGGCGCACAGCTGGGTGATGAACTTCGAAAGCGAGCTCGAAGCCTTCCGCGCCTATGCGGAGAGCTTCCCCGAAAATTGCCTTCTCCTCGTCGATACCTACGATACCCTCCGCAGCGGCGTGCCCAATGCCGTCACCGTGTTCCGAGAACTGCGCGCGCGGGGGTATGAACCCAAGGGGATCCGCCTCGATTCGGGCGACCTTGCTTACCTTTCCAAGGAAGCGCGGCGCATGCTCGACGATGCGGGCTTTGAACATGCGCTCATCTGCGCCTCGGGCGATCTCGACGAAACGCTCATCCGCTCCTTAAAGGCGCAGGGCGCGCGCATCGACTTGTGGGGGGTGGGCACCAAACTCATCACCAGCGCCGATCTTCCCGCGCTCGGCGGCGTATATAAGCTCGCCGCGGTGTACGAGGACGGGAAGGAGGTCCCCAAGATCAAACTCTCGGATACGACGGAGAAGATCACCAATCCTTCGCTGAAAGAGGTCTACCGCATTTACGACGGGGAGACGGACAAAGCGCTTGCCGATTACATCGTGCGGGCGGGGGAGACGGTGGATACGACAAAGCCGCTCACCCTCTTTCATCCTGTGGATACGTGGAAGCGCATGACGGTGAAAAATTTCCGTGCGCGCAAACTGCGCGAAAAACTCATCGCGGGCGGCAAACGCGTGCAGCCCCGCTATACCATCCCCGAGATCGCCGCATACCGCGCCGCGGAATACGCGCGGTTCTGGGAGGAGTATACCCGTCAGGATATGCCGCATATCTATAAAGTGGACTTGTCCCCCGCGCTCTACGAGCTCAAACGCGCGCTCGTCGAGGCGCACGGGCGGCGGTAAGGAGGCGGAAATGTTCGGAATGTATAAACGGCGCGACGTTCAGGCGCTCGTCCGCCGCCTCAGAGCGGAATACGATGGGGCGCTCAAAGCGCAGCAGGAAGCGGCGGAAGCGCTCAAAGCCGAGAACCGCGCCCTTGCCGCCCGTGTTTCGGAACTCGAACAGGCGCGTGCGAGCGTGGCGGACGCCCTCGTGCACGCCGTCGAAGAGGGCGCGCGCATCAAGGACGAAGGTGCGCGTGCGGCGGAGAACGAGCGCAAAGAGCTCGCGCTGCTCGTCGAAAAATGCCGCCTTTTATTGGGACGGCTCTCGCAAAAATACCCCGACGAGGCAGATACCAAGGCGCTCGCCGCCTTTTTGGAAGCGCTCGGGGAGACGTCCGAAGAGGAAGAAGACGGGTTGGATATGGAAGAAGTGCTCGCCCCCAAACAGCCGCTCGATCTGGGAAAACTCTGTAAAGATCTGGGGCTGATGGAGGAAGGAGAATGACGAAAAATCAAATGCGGCGCTACCAATACATCATGGCGGGGCTGGGCGGCGGCATCATCTTTGCGGTGTTCCTCGTCGTCGATCTCATCACAAAGGCATGGGCGGAGTGGTACGAACTTGCGTTCGGGCTCGATCAGCCCGACTACTTTTTGGGGATCGTAAAGCTCACCTACGTGCAGAACCGCGGCATCGCCTTCGGCATCGCGAGCGACGATCCTTTCGTGATGGCGATCATCACGGGCGTGACCTTTTTGCTCGCCTTTCTTCTCATCGTCGCCTTTTTTACGATCTTCCGCAACAACATGCCCGTACGGATCTGCCTCGCCGTCGTCGAGGCGGGCGCGGTGGGCAACATCATCGACCGTTTCACGCTCGGGTATGTGCGTGATTTCATCGATGTACGCCTCATCCTCTCGTACGTTTGCAACCTCGCGGACATCTATATCGTGTTCGGCGTCGTCGTGCTCGTCTTCATCATCCTGTTCATCGGCAAGAACGCCGTCTTCCCGCTCACCAAAAAGTGGCGGGAACAGGCGAAAAAGGAGGACGAGGAGCGCGACCGCCGCAACGGGCACGTCAAGGAAAAGAAGGATGAATGAGTACGTCGTGGAGACGCCCGTCCGCGCCGACGTCTTCGTGAGCGAACGGACGGGGCTCACCCGTTCCGCCGTCAAAAAACTTGCCGACACAGGGCACGTCTTTTCGGACGGCGCGCCCGTGCGGGCGGGACAGATGCTCAAAGCGGGCGCCGTCGTCGCGGTGGAGATCCCCGCGCCCGTGCCCATCCGCGCGCAGCCCGAGGATATCCCCGTCGACATCGTATACGAAGATGCGGACATCGCCGTCGTCAACAAGCCGCAGGGCATGACGGTGCACGCGGGCGCAGGCAGAGTGGAGGG
>CALVPW010000006.1 GCA_944354085.1 uncultured Clostridia bacterium
CGAAGGTCGCACGTTCGAATCCTGCCCCCGCAACCATACGGCGATGTAGCTTAGTTGGTTAGAGCGATCGGTTCATACCCGATAGGTCAGCGGTTCGACTCCACTCATCGCTACCAAAAAAACCGGCGGTACGCCGTTTTTTATATCCCGGAAGTTTCCTGCACGCGGGGAACAGGGCAGTTACGGCCCCGTGGTCAAGAGGTTAAGACATCACCCTTTCACGGTGGTATCATGGGTTCGATTCCCGTCGGGGTCACCAAAAAAGAGCGAGCAGGCTTTGCCTGCTCGTTTTTTTACAAGATACGCGGCGCGCCGCGGGGAGGAGAAGCATGCAAGCCGATCTTGTGGGATTGGAAGGGAAAAGGGTCTGCGTCGCGCTTTCGGGCGGGCGGGATTCGGTATGCCTTCTGCATCTGCTGCTTTGCGCCGCGCCCGCCCGCGGGATGCGCGTTTCGGCGCTCACCTGCGAGCACGGCATCCGCAAAGAGGCGTCCGCGGCGGACGAGGCGTTCGTCAGGCGGCTGTGCGGGGAATGGGGGGTGCCGCTGCGCGTCTTCCGCGCCGATGTGCCCGCGCTCGCCCGCGCGGCGGGACAGGGATTGGAGGAGGCGGGCCGCGCCTTCCGTTACGCGTGCTACCGCACCGTCGTCGAGGAGGGGGAGGCGGACGTCGTCGCCACCGCGCATCACAAAGACGACGCCGCCGAAACGGTTCTCTTCCGCCTTGCCGGCGGCACGTCGCCCGCGGGGCTGGACGTTTTTCCCGCCCGCAAGGACGTCGTCCGTCCCTTAAAGGCGGCAACGCGCGCCGAGATCGACGCGTACGTGCGGGAACACGCGCTCCCCTTTGCCGAGGACGCCACGAACGCGGACGAGCGCTTTATCCGCAACCGTCTGCGCCGCAGCGTGCTGCCCGCGTTGGAGGCGGCGGTCCCGGGGGCGGCGGAGCACCTTGTGGCGTTCGCCGCGCGCCTTGCGGAGGACGAGGCGTACCTGCGCACCTGCGCCGAACGCGCCGTCGTTCGGGAGGAAGGCGCGTGCAAGGTGCCCGTCTGTTTGGAACAGCCGCTCTTTTCCCGCGCCTGCCTTATTGCCATGGCGGCGTGCGGGATCGCGCGCGACTACACGTCGGCGCACGTCAAAGAACTTTCGGCGCTCAGCGCGCTGCAGAGCGGACGGCACGTCTCGCTGCCGCAGGGGGTGCGCGCCGTGCGCGAAGGGGAATATCTCGTCTTTTATGCCGCGCAGCCTTTTGCGCCGCCCGCTCCCGTGCCCTTCGGGCTCGGCACGTTCGTGGTGGGCGCGTATCTCGTGACGGTGGGCGAAGGCGCCCGCGCAGGGGCGCTGCGCGTCGACCTTGCCGCCTTCCCCGCAGGGTGCGTTTTAAGGACGCGGCGGGAAGGGGATACGATCGAGCCCTTCGGCGGCGGGACGAAGCCGCTCAAAAAATTTCTTACGCAAAAAAAGATCCCCGCCCGTACGGGGTGGGGGCTTCCGCTCGTTGCCTGCGGACAGGCGGTGCTCGCCGTCTGCGGCACGGAGATCGCCGACAGCGTAAAAGTCACGCAAAACACGGTGCGGGAGGGCTTTATCGCCCTTGCGCGCCGCGGGGAGGAACGGGATGCATCGGGATTGTGAGAGCATCGTGCTGCGCGAGGAGGAGATCGCCGCCCGCGTGAAGGAGGCGGCGGCGTGGCTGGACGCGCGCTTTTTTGGCACCGTGCCCGTCGCCGTGTGCAACTTAAAGGGCAGCGTCGTGTTTTTCTGCGATCTACTGCGCGCCATGCGGACGGATACCGAGATGGACTTTATGGCGGTGAGTTCCTACGGGGACGAGACGGTCGCCGCGGGCAGGCCCAAGATCAAAAAGCAGCTCTTTTCCTCCGTCGAGGGGCGGGACGTCATCCTCGTGGAGGATATCGTGGATACGGGGCGCACGCTCGTCACGCTGCGCAAGTTTTTCGAGGAGCGCCGCGTGCGCTCGCTCACGGTGGTCGCCCTGCTCGATAAGCCCGCCCGCCGCAAGGTCAACGTCTCGGCGGATTTCACCTGTTTTACGGTGGGGGACGCCTTCGTTGTGGGATACGGGCTCGACTATGCCGAAAAGTACCGCGATCTGCCCTATCTCGCCGTGCTCAAACGCAGCGTATACGAACATTGAAAAACTCCCGCCGCGCGGCGGGAGTTTTGCTTATTTGTCGTTGAAGACGGCTTCCGCAAGGCGGTAACGGAAGGTGCCGAGCGATTGCAGCATGGGCACGTCCATTTGCAGCAGCACGTTGCGGTAGGTGTTCTCGCCCTCCGCCGCCTTGGCGGCATAGGTGAGCGACTGCGGCTGCCCCGCGTTGCTGCCCGTGTATCCGAGCGAGAACGCGTAAGTGTCCATGGTGCGCTCCTGCGACGTACCGTTGACGGAGAAGGTCATCGTCGCCGTCGAGAGGGCGGGCGCCGCGGACATCGAGCAGCTCATCTGCGCCAGCGTCACGGGGTTGACGGTGCGGAACGCGCTCACGTCCGCCGTGCTCACGCCGCGCATCGCAAAGAGGATGACTTCGTTGTCCAGATAGCTCCCGTCGCCCGAGAGTTTGATCGTGCGCTGTACGTCTGTCATATCTTCGGGCTGCGCGTATTCGACGGTGATATCCGCCGTCGTCAGATCGTTGTCGTAAGCCGCCGTATAGGTGTATTCGTAGGCGACGCACGCCTCGTCGATGGAATCGGGCGTCGTGGTCACGGGCGAATGGGTGACGACGTGCTTTACGCTCTTTACGGGCTGCAATTCGTGCGATACGTCCAAAAACAGCGCTTCGGACGTGACGGTATCGGTAAAGTCTTCGCCCGTTTCGCCGTTCACGGTGAACCGCCCCGTGATCGTGAGCTCGCTCGTCAGGCGGTAGCCCTGTGCTTTGCTCCCGTCGGCAAGGGTGATCTCCGTGTTCGTGAGGCGCACGGCGTAGCTGCCCTCGTCATAATCGGCGGAAAAATCCTCCCGCCCGTCGCTCTCGAAGGTGACGGTATAAAGGAGGGATTCCTCCGTCCCCGTGATGTTGGTGGTGATATTCGGCATGGCGTACCAATTTGCCGAAAGGGTGAGCCTGCTCACGGCGGAGGCGCATCCCGCAAACGCAAGGACGGGCAGCGCAAGGGCAAGGCAAGCAAAACTTCTCTTTTTCATTGCATACTCCGAAAAAAACGGCGATCCTGCGCCGATTTTTCTTAGTATACCATAAAAATCGGGATTTGTAAAAAATTATTGCTCAAAATTGAGGAAAATTTTGTGAAAACTCCGCCGTAAATATGGTATAATCATGACAGGAACGCCGCCGTTCGGCGGCAGGGAGGTCCCCATGACCCGTTTGATCGAAGCGCCCACCTTGTTCGACGCGCTCGCCTTTTTGCAAAAGAGCGTCCGAGAGCGGGAAGCGCGGGGCGAAAAAAATCTCATCTTTTGCGAGGACGGTCTCACCCTCCTCGCGGAGCGTGCCGTGCTCGCGTCTTCCGGCGGCACGTTTTTGACGGAAGTCACCACGTTCGCGCGCTTTTTGTCGGGCGAGCGCAAGGTGCTCTCCAAACACGGATCGGTGATGGCGGTCTCCGCCATCCTCACCGCGCTCGAAGGCGAGCTCGGCTGTTTTTCGCCGCGCGCCGCCGAGGCGGTCTACGAGACGATCGCGCAGCTCTCCGCCTCCCGCGTGGGGGCGGAGGAACTCAAAGCGTCCGCCGCCGCGGCGGAGGGGACGCTCCGCGTCAAATTATTAGATCTTGCCCGCATCCTCGAACGCTACGAGGCGTTTTTGGAGGAGCACGGCTATCTCGACGAGAACGGGTATCTCGCGTTGCTGCCCGAACGCATCGCCGCCCGCGGGCTGGGGGATACCAACGTATACTTTTTCGCCTTTCCCTCCTTTACGCGGCAGGCGGCGGAGGGGGTGCGCGCGGCGTGCGCGCATGCGGGCAGCGTCACGGGCGTGTTCTTATCGGGCGAAGCCGCCTTCTTTACGGGAGAGGGCGCGCGCGTTTTCGGCGAGGCGGCGGCGGACGAAGGCGGCGGGAGCATGCGCAAACTTCCGTGTACGCTCGAAGGGGACGCGCTGACGCTGTACGGCGGGCTCTTTTCGTCCGAGGCGTACGCCGCGTCCGCGCCCCGTCCCGCCCAAGACGTATACGCCTTTACGGCGCGCGACGAAGCGGCGGAGGCGGAAACGGTCGCCGCGCTCATCAAAAAACACGTGGCGGAAGGGGCGCGTTTTCGGGATATCGCCGTGCTCGTGCCGTCCGCCGCGCGGTATGCGTGCATCGCAAAAGCGTTTGCCGCCTTTCATATCCCGTATACCGCGGACGTCAAACGTCCCTTTTCCCGCCATCCCTTTTGCAAGCTCGTCGTTGCCGTGCTCGAAGCGGTGGCGGGCGGCTTGCTCCCCGACGCGGTGGACGCGGTGCTTGCCAACGTCTGTTTTGCGGGGAGCGACGCGTACCGCAACTACCTGATGCGTTACGGCAATTGGCGGCGGGGCGCGGAACGCCCGCTGCGCGCCGACGCCGAGGGGTTCGATACCGCCGCGCTCGCTGTATGGCGCGAAAAACTTTTGGCGGCGCTCGCCTGCTTCCCGCGGGCGGGGAAGGGGAGCGCCTTTGTGCAGGGTGTGCGCGCGCTCGCGTCGCTCGTCGATGCCGAGGGCGTCTCTGCCGCGCTCGCAGAGGCGTTCGAAGGGGCGGAAAAGAACTTTTTATCGCTCGCCCCGCTCGAGGGGCTGCTCGCGGAGACGCAGGCGGTCGCGGGGGAGCGGCGTTTTTCCGCGCGTGAATTTGCCGCGCTTTTCGAGAGCGGCGCGTCCGCGCTCAAATGCGCCATGATCCCCTCCGTGGCGGACGCCGTGTTCGTGGGAGATGCGACGGACAGCCGCGTTTCCCGCGCCGACATCTTGTTTTTGACGGGGCTCACCGACGAGCTCCCCCGCGCGGGAACGGATACCGCCGTCATCACCGACGGGGAGATCGCGCGGCTTGCGGCGCTCAAAGTGGAGATCGAGCCCGCCATCGCCGTCGTCAACGCCCGCGCAAGGGAGGCGCTCGCCCTCAACGCCTGCGCCTTTTCCAAGCGGCTGTACCTTTCGCGCCCCGTGCAGGCGGGCGGGGAGGAGACGGCGGCGAGCGAACTGTTCGGCTATCTCGAACGCCTCGTTGTGCCGCGGGCGCTGCCCGCGCTCTTCCCGTACGACTGCTGTGAGCGCGGACCCGCGCTCATGAAGCTGCTCTCCGTGCGGCAGGCGTTCGAAGAGGGGCGCACGGATGACGCTTCCGCCTATGCCTCGCTGTACGCAGCGCTCAAAGCCGTCGGGGAAGGGGAGACCGCCGATCAGATCGTATGCGGCGGGGAAAAGCCGCCCGTGCCTGCGGCTGGCACGCTGTATTTTGCGGGCGACGTATCGCCGACGCTGCTCGAAAGCTATTTCGCCTGTCCCTATGCGGGCTTTATGAAGCACGTCGTCAAAGTCAAAGAGCGGGAGGAGCGTCCCGTCCTTGCGCGGGATACGGGTACCTTCGTGCATGCGGTGCTCGAACGCCTCGCGCCCGCCTTCAACGAGATCGCCGACGAGGCGGAATGCCGCGCCAAGGCGGACATGGTGGGCAGAGAATTGCTCCAAACGCCCCGTTATGCGGCGTTTGCCGATACCAAGGCGGGCGTATACGCCGCGGAACGGCTGCTCGCGGAGAGCGCCTCCGTCTGCGTCAGGGCGTGGGAGCAGCTCAAAGGCTCCGCCTTCCGCGTGCGGCGGGAGGGGGGCGAGCTCAGGATCAGGCTCGCCGATCTTCGGCTGAAAGGCACCGTCGACCGCGTGGACGAGGCGGGCGACTACGTGCGCGTCATCGACTATAAAACGGGGGCGTTCGACCCTTCGCCCGCCGCGTACTATACGGGCAGGAGCTTACAGCTCGAACTCTATCTTTTGGCGGCGGCGGAGGGGAAAAAGCCTGCGGGCGCATTTTATTTCCCCGCCGAGGAGAGTTTCGCCCCGCCCGATGCGGCGCGCTATCGCATGCAGGGATTTTTCGACGACAGCGAAGAAGTGCGCATGCTCATGGACGGCGCGCGCGAGGGGGAGAGCGCGTTTTTCGAGAACGGTTCCCGCCGCGGGATGCCGCCCGCTGTGCTTGCCGATTTCCTCTCCTATGCCCGCATGGTGAGCCGTACCGCCGAGCGGGAGATGGCTGCGGGCAACGTGGCGCCCTCCCCGTACGAGGGCGCGTGCACCTACTGCGCCTTCCGCGGCGCGTGCGCGTTCACGGGGGAAGCGCGCAAGGAAACGGGCGTCACCTGCGAGGCGATCGCCGCCGTCGCCCGCGGCGAAGGAGGTAAGGTATGAGCGCGTCCCTCACGCAGGAACAGAGCGCCGCCGTCGGCGCGCGCGGCAGCGTCATCGTCTCCGCGGCGGCGGGGAGCGGCAAGACGTTCGTCATGATCGAACGCCTCGTTTCCCTCGTCCTCGGCGGGCTGGACGTGCGCGATATCCTCGCCGTCACGTTTACCAACAAGGCGGCGGCGCAGATGCGCGACAGGCTCCGCAGGGCGCTGCTCGGCGGCATCGCCGCGAACACGGGCGCGGCGCGCGAACGGCTCAAAGAGCAGCTCTCCGCCCTGCCGCTCGCCGAGATCAGTACCATCCACGCCTTTTGCGGGCGGTTGGTCCGCACCTATTTTTATGCGGCGGGTGTCGATCCGTCCTTCCGCGTGACGGGACCCGACGACGCGGCGTGCATGCAGCTCGCCGCCCGCGCCATGCAAACGGTGTTCGACGACGCGTACGAGCGGGACGACGAAGATCTTCTCGCGCTGCTCGGCGTCTATTTCCGCAAAAAGAAGGACGACGCGCTCCGCACCGTGGTGCGCGATCTGCACCGTGCGGCGCGCGGGCTCGCCGATTACCGCGAAAAGCTCGCGGCGATGGGCACGCGTGACGCGTTCGACGAGATCCTCGGCGATCTGTTTGCCTCGTATGCGGCGCGGGTGCGCGCCGTGCGGGAGGGGCTCCGCGCGCGGGGAGCGGCGTACGAGGCGCTCGGCGATAAGGCGAGCGGGATGGCTGAGAGCCTTTGTTCCGTCTGCGAGGCGCTGTGCGGCGCGGACGGATTGTACGCGATGCGGGAGGCTGCGGTTTTGGCGGAGCTGCCGCCGCGCACGCCGTCCAAACGCAACGCCTCGCCCGCGGAACGCGCCGCGCTCAACTTTCTCTCGTCCGCGCGCAAGGAACTCAAAAGCATCGGGGAAGAGCTCGCCGCGTACGCCGCCTACGAGGAAGAGCACGCCCGCTATCTGGACGGGAACGCCCGTGCGGCGGCGCTCGGCAGGCTCGTGCTCGCCTACGACGACGCCTACGCCGCCGAAAAGCGGGAGGCGGGCGTCCTCGACTATAACGATCTGGAACAGTTCGCGCTCGCCGTATTGGGGCGCGAGGACGTGCGCGGGGAGGTCCGCGCCCGCTACCGCGCGGTGTTCGTCGACGAATATCAGGACGTCAATCCCGTGCAGGACCGCATCCTGACGGCGCTCGGCGGCGAAGACGTCTTTTTCGTCGGCGACGCGCGCCAGGCGATCTACGGGTTCCGCGGCAGCAATTCGCGCTTTTTCGAGGAAAAGGCGCATACGCTCCCCATCTCGCTGTATCTTTCCGCCAACTTCCGTTCGGCGCCCGCCGTGCTCGAAGCGGTCAACCGTGTGTTTGCGGCGCTCTCGCCCGACTACGTGCCCATGCGCGGGGGGGAGCGGTACGGCGCGCACCGCGGCGCGGTGCAGTTCCACCTTGTGCCCAAACAAAAGCGGGAGAGCGCCCCGCCCGAGCGGGTGTATTCGGTGCTCGAACACACGGGCGTCGTGCATACCGACGCGCTCGCCGCGCGCATCGCAGACCTTGTGGAGGAGGAGCTCGGCAGCGGCACGTGGTACGATGTCGACGCGCCCGAAGGCGCCCGCGAAAAGAGGGTCTCGTTCGGGGATATCGCCGTGCTCACCCGCCGCCGCGCGGGGGAGGCGGAGGGCATCGTACGGGCGCTCGCTGAACGCGGCATCCCCGTTTCCACCGCCGCCGAGGTGAATATCTGCGACTTTTTCGAGGCGCGGCTGTGCCTCGATTGGCTGTCCTATCTCGATAACGGCGCGCAGGATATCCCGCTCGTCACGGCGCTTTTGTCGGCGGCGGGCGGCTTTTGCGAGGCGGAACTCGCCGAGATGCGCTTAAAGCGCGCCGCCGCGCGGGAGGACTTCCGCACCGTCTTTGCCTCCTATCTCGAAGGCGAGGGCGCTCTTCAGGACAAGGCGCGCGCCTTTATGGCGCGGGTGGAGACGCTGCGCGCGCACATGCGCATCCGCACGGCGGAGGAGGTGATCGGCGAGCTTTTATCCTTGGGGCTGGAAGCGCAGATCGCCGCCAAAGAGGGCGGGGAGAGCCGCCTTGCGCGGGTGCGCCGCCTTGCCGCCGAGGGTGCGGAGACGGACGTGCATACCTTCCTTTCCCGCCTGCGGGCGACGGGGTGGACGCTGGGCTTTTCCGAGAGCGGCGGGGAGGGCGCGGTGCGCGTCGTCACCATGCACGCCTCCAAGGGGCTGGAATATCCCGTCGTCATCATGGCGGGCACGGACGTGCGTTTCCGCGGCGGGGAGGAGCGGGACGAGGTGCTCTTCACCGAACGCTATCTCGCCGCGCCCAAGGCGTACGACGTGGCGGAAAAGACGGTGTATCCCACCGTGCTCAGGCGCGCCTCGGCGCTCGATTCGCTTGCCGAGGAGCGCAAACAGGAACAAAACCTTTTGTACGTCGCCATGACGCGCGCCCGCTATCGGCTGCACGTCGTCTTGCGCGAGGGGAGCGGCGGGGCGCTCACGCCTGCCTCCGCCCGCTGCATCGCCGACTTTTTCGATCTCGACGCGCTCGCCGACTATTTCGTGCCTGCGCCCGAAAAGGCGCGTCCGCCCCTTGCAAGACGGGCGCTTGCGGGGACGCCTTCCGAGGCTGCCGTGCGCGCCGTCCTTTCTGCCTATGCCCGCCCGTATGCCCATGCCGAAAGCGTGCATCTTCCCGTCAAGAGCTCTGCAACGGCGCTTTTGGACGAAAAAGAAGTGGGGCATGTCCGCGATCGGATGCAGGGGATTTCCCCCGCGGACGACATGGTGCCCGCGGACGACGTGCATACGTCGCGGGAGGAGGGCGTCGCCTATCACGCCTTTTTGCAGCACGTCCGCTTCGGGAGGAGCGGGGCGGAGGAACTCGCGCGGATGCGGCGCGACGGGGTGCTCCCGCCCGCGCAGTGCGATCTTTTGGACGCGGCGCAGCTCGAGCGCATCCTTTCGCTCGCATGCTTCAAAGGGCTTTCCGCGGCGCGGCTTTGGCGGGAGCAGACCTTTCTCGTGCGGCTGCAGGCGGACGAAATGGGACTTGCGGAGACCGCGGACGACGTCATCTTCCAGGGCGCCATCGACCTGTTGTGCGAGGAGAAGACGGGATATCTCGTCATCGACTACAAGTATTCTTCCCTGCCCGACGCGGCGCTCAAAGAGCGGTACGGCGTGCAGATCGCGCTCTACAAAAAGGCAGTCGCCCGCGTGATGCGGGTGGACGAACGCACGGTGCGGGCGCGCATCGTCAACATCGCACGCTGCCGCGAGATCGAAATGTGACGTAAAACGCCCTTTTTCGGTACGATCTCTCACGATCCGACGGCGCGGACGGGATATCCTTTTCGGGATATGCAAACGTTCCGTGCTCTGCGGGCGGCGCTCGCCGCCGTGCCCGTCTTCGTTCCCGTTCTCATTCTGCCCTGCTGCATGCTGTGCGCCGCGCTCGTCTGCCGTTTGATGCGGCGGGGGCGGCTGTACGCGCCGATCGCCGCCTGTCTGGCGGCGGCGGGGACCGCGCTCTTTTCCTGTACGGGCAGCGCGGAGGAAACGCTCTTTCTTGCGGCGTGCTACGCGCTGGAAGGGGCGCTTTTGCGCTGTGTGCGCTTCGTGCATCTGCCCAAAGGCAAAAAGGAGCGCGCAGAACGCCGTGCGGCTGCGCTCTACGAAAAGTTTGCCCGCGGGGCGCAGCTGCAAAGCGCGCCCGCCGCGCCCGTGCCGCCCAAGGTGTGCTGTTTCGAGGAGGAGCCGTCCTCCCTTCCGCCGCCCGAGCCGGGTTATGCGCTGCACCTTGCCGAGCGGCTGCAAAAGGAAAAGCTCTCCGCAACGGACAGATTGGAAACGGACGTATTGTGCCGTACCATCCGCGGGCTGTGCGGGCGGCAGCTCAGCGAGGGGGAGGCGCGTACGCTCAACGACTGTCTCGCCTCCGTATTGCGGCTCACCGCAAAATACAAACTGTGAACGGCGCGCCGCATATATGCGGCGCATTTTCATTTTTCGCCGCGGGACGGCGGAATCGTTTGACAACGCGGGTCATTTCATATATAATCGTCGCGAACGTTCAAGGGACGGACGCCCGTAAAAACGGGCGCAGGGAGCGCATTGTGGAAGAAAAGGAACAGCTTTCGGGTACATATCCCGTGCCTTGCGACGAGGCGCAGCCCCAAGCGGGGGAAGCCGATAAAACGCCCGGGCAAACGCTCGTAAAGCCGCAGGAGGACGCGCCGCAGGACGCGTCGGCTGCGGCGCTTTCCGATGCGCCGCAGCCCGAAGGCGGACAGGGGGATATGATGCCCGTCGAACCGCCCAAACGCAAGCGGCGCTGGATCCTCAACCTCTTTCTGATCGCCGTCATCGCGCTGGGTATTTACAGCATGTTCGGCATCACGGGGGAGGTGACGGGGGGCGGCGGCCTCTCGTTCTCGCAGGTCATCGCCCGTATCGACGGCGCATGGGTGGCGGTCCTCGTCGGCGTGATCGCGGGCGTCATGGTCATCGACTGTCTCAAATTCTGCTTCGTCAACAAGGCGGTGTTGGGGAAAGTGCGCCCCGTCGTCGCCGTCAAAACGAGCTTTTTGGGGAAATTTTATGACGGCGTCACGCCCTTTGCCTCGGGCGGGCAGCCCATGCAGATCTATTACATGACGACGAAGGGGGTGCGCGGTTCGGCGTCCACCGCCATCGTGCTCATCCGCTACTTCGGCAGCATGTTCGCGTTCACCGTGCTCGGCGCGGCGTTCATGATCGCGGGCGCGGCGCTGGGCGTGCTCGACGGCGTCAGCGGCCGTACCCTCCTCATGGTGGCGGGCTGGGTGGGGCTCGCGGTCAACTTCGCGCTGCCGCTCTTTATCCTCTTTTTCGTGCTTTTCCCGCGCTTTGCGTACCGCCTGACCGCCATGTTCATTGCACTGGGCGCAAAACTGCATATCGTCAAAAACAAGCGCAGGGCGATCAACCGCGCGTTGCGTACGGTACGGCGGTTCGTGCATTGCTTCCGCATCATCATGCGCCGTCCGCTCTGTCTGATCGCCTTCCTGCTCTGCTGCTTTGCCGAAAACTTTTTGACGTTCTCGGTGCCCTACTTTGCCATGCACGCGCTTTCGTGCGAGCTCGACGGCATGTTCTTCACCGTCATCGCGCTCAACGTGTTCACCACATTCGGCGTTTCGTTCATCCCGACGCCCGGGAATTCGGGCGTGATCGAGGGCATGGGCGTGCTCGCCTTCTCGGTGGCGGCGGGCGCGGCGCTCGCGTGGTCGGTGCTGCTGTGGCGCTTCTCGGTGTATTATATCTACATCCTGATCGGGCTCGTCCTCACGGTCGTCGACCTGTTCAGGAAAAATCTCGGAAAGAAGCGTGCGCGCGCCGCACAAGGCGACGGTCCGCAGCCGCATAAGGAGTCTTAGTATGAGCGAACAACAAAACGAGCAGGCGGTCGGCGTGTTCGAGATGCCGAGCGAGGGGAAAACGCTGCGCGTCCTCGTGGCGATGGACGTGTATCTGCCCAACGTGGACGGCGTCGTCAACTGCATGCGCAACTTTTTGCTGCATTATCCCGCGTGGGTGCAGGCGACGGCGGTCGGGCCCAAGCCCAAATATTATACGGATACCGATCCCTATCCCATCCTCCGTTACAAGGCGTTCCACGTGCCCTTTTTGAAGACGGTGGACTTCGGGTTCCCTTCCCGCGATAAGGCGTTCGTCAAGCGCGTGATGGAGATGGATCTCGACCTCATCCACGTACATACGCCCTTCGGGGTCTGCAAGCTGCTCACCAAGCTGGCGCGCGCAAAGGATATCCCCATCGTGGCGACCTTCCATTCCAACTACCGCATGGTCTTCAAAAAGATCCTGCTTTTCAAATGCTTTTACGAGCCCTATATCCGCACGCTCGGCAAGCGCTACGGGCGGATGGACGAAATGTTCGCGGGCACGAAGGCGACGGAGGCGCAGCTGCGCAGTTACGGGTATACGGGGACGTGCTCCATCGTGCCGTTCGGCACGAGCCTGAAAGGCTCTGTTGACCGCGCGGGGGACATCCGCAAGGCGAACGAGCGGTTCGGGCTGGGCGCCGACGAGACGGTGTTCTGCTTCGTGGGGCGCATCGTCAAGAGCAAGCGCGTGCAGTTCAGCCTCGAAGCGCTCGCCCGCCTCAAACAAAAGGGGTACGCCTTCCGCTTCATCGTCGGCGGGATGGGCAATTACGAAAAGCAGCTCCGCCGTAAGGTGAAAAAACTCGGGCTCTCCGACCGCGTGATCCTGGCGGGGTTCGTGTCCGACGAGGAACTCAGGATGATCTACGCGCGGGCATGTTTACTGTTGTTCCCGTCCATTCTCGACAACTTTGCGCTCGTCAAGGTGGAGGCGGCGACCTTCTACACGCCCGGGCTGTATCTGAGAGGTTCGTACACCGCGTTCGGGACGACGGATATGCACAACGCCATCTGGGCGGAGAATACCGTCAAAGATTTTGCAGACAAGATCGAGTGGGCGATCAACCATCCCGAAGAACTGCAAACGATGGGCAAAAACGCGCACGACGAGCTGTATTTCAGCTGGGAGGACGCCGCGCGCCTGCAGGCGGACGAATATGTACGCGTCGTCCGCGAATACAAGGCGCGGCACGGCGCGCAGGCGGCAGAATAACGGAGGACGGAACGCGTGCGGCGTTCCGTCCGTTTTTTCGGGAGGCAGGTATGCGTGGCGCGGTGCTCTATAACGCGTATTATCAGACGGAGGAGATCATGTATCAGCCGCGGCGGCTCCGCGAGGAGTTCGCGCTGCGCGGCGTCACGCTCGATCTCGTCTCCGCGGAGACGTTTCCGTTCTGCGTGACGGACGGCAGCGTCGTATCTTCGCTTACGGGATACGATTTTCTCATCGCGTGGGATAAGGATAAGTACCTTTTGGCGGCGGCGGAGGCGACGGGCGTCCCCGTCTTCAACAGCGCCCGCGCGGTCGCCGTCTGCGACGATAAAATGCTCACCTGCCTCGCGCTGGCGGGGCAGGGCGTCCCCATGCCCAAAACGCTCCCGGGGATCCTTTGTTATCGGCCCGAAAAGCACGTGTTCTCCGCGGCAGCCGCGCGCGTCGAGGCGGCGTTTTCCTATCCGATCGTCGTCAAACTATCGTACGGGTCGCTCGGGCGGGGAGAACGCCTCGTGCACGACCGCAGCGAGCTGCTTGCCGCCATGGAAGAGGTGCGCCTGCAGCCCCATCTGTTCCAAGAATTCGTCGCCGAAAGCGCGGGGCGCGATCTTCGGGTCGTCGTGGTGGGAGAGAAGGTGCTCGGCGGGATGATGCGCGTCTCCGACGGGGACTTTCGCTCCAATCTCGGCTGCGGCGGGCACGCGGCGCCCCATCCCGTCGACGATACGGTGCGGGCGCTCTCGTTGAAGATCGCCCGTATCCTGCATCTCGATTACTGCGGCATCGACTATCTGTTCGGCAAGGACGGACCTGTTGTGTGCGAGGTGAATTCCAACGCCTTTTTCGGCGGGTTCGAACGGGTGACGGGCGTCAACGTCGCCAAAGAATACGTCGATCATATCATCAAAAAATGTACAAAATAAAGAGGCGAGGGGCGACCCTCGCTTCTTTAATATAAGTTCGTGAGCGTGTTCACGGTGAGCGCCAACAGGCGGTTTTTGCGTCGCGCGGCGGCGATCATCTCGGGCGTGACGCGCTCGCCCGCCGTGGCGATGGGCGCGCCGTTCTCGTCGTAGACGCTGCGCTTCACGCGCCGCCCCAACAGGTTGGTGCGGTCAATGCGAAAGGCGTTGGGCGGGGGAGCGGTCGGCTCCGCGGGCGGCGGAGCTGTGGGCTTTTGTTCGGACATGGGTGGGGGATCCTTCCTGCGGGGGCGGACATGGCTGCGGGACGGAGCGGCAGGCTTCGGCACGTCGGCGGGGTACACGACGACGCTCTCGCCGATCGCCGCCTGCGCCGCGGGGATGCGTATGCCTTCTCCTTCGCCGATGAGAAGGGAAGGGCTTTCTCCCGTTTCCACGTCCGTCACGACGCCGAGTTCTTCTCCCGTATACGAAAACGCTCGTTTGCCGACGGGGCACGCGACGCCCGTCGGGGCTTTGAGCCGCGCGTTCCCCGCGATCACGGCGTCGCCGACGGCGAGCACGGTGCGCGCGGGCAGGTAGAATTCCTCCTCATCTGCGTCGGCGCAGCACAGGGCGGAGAGCTTTGTCAGATCGCGCGAAAGACGGGCGGCGGTCACGTAGCCGAGCTTGTCTCCCGTGCGGGTGAGAATGGGTTTTCCGATGAGCGTGGATATCTGCATGATTCACCTCTTGCTCTATCGTATGCGGCGCGCGCGGGGTATTCTCAAAATTTTTTGCGCGAAAAGAATTTTTTTTGTCAAATCCACCTAAAATCGCTTGATAAATTTTCGGATGGGTGGTAGAATAAAACTCCGTTAAGGGCGCGCGCGCCCGCAAATCGCATATTGGGGTGTCGCCAAGCGGTAAGGCAACGGACTCTGACTCCGTCATTCGTTGGTTCGAATCCAGCTACCCCAGCCATTAGACGCTATATATTGTGGTTTTCAGATAAAGAAACACAAAATATGGCGTCTTTCTTTTTGCGCTTTTTTATCTCTTCCCCAAATTGGGGAAAGAATTGGGGAAACTTTTCGGAGTAATTTTTGTCCGTTGCCCTGTATTTTGCTTATTTCGCCCGCGAAATCGGGCGTTTTTGTTTGTTTTTTATCTTTTTCAAAAATGGGATTGGGGAAATTTTTCTCAATAAATCACTTTCTCTGCTTCTTTGAGCTGAAATTCGTCCGAATAATGCGTGTATACCGTCGACGTGATTGTGCCGCTCAAACTGTGTCCTGCCCAGATGCTTACAACTTCGCTAGCAACGCCGCATTCCTTGCAACGACTGATAAACGTGTGCCTCAGTTCGTGCGGATGCCGTTCGGGTAAAAGCCGCTTCATGCGCGTGGAGATCGTGTTGAGATTGGTGTTTTTTGCCTTCTCAAAGTCGATAAACGG
>CALVPW010000007.1 GCA_944354085.1 uncultured Clostridia bacterium
TGAAAAACCCGCTTTCCGCGCATTGGTACGCCGTCGATTACGACGGCAACGTATACGTGGTCGCGGAGCACTACGCCGCGGGGCAGGACGTGGCGCACCACGCCGCCGCCATCCGCGCGACGAGCGAAAAACTCGGCTGGAAGCACGACGGCGCGGGCAGGGTCTCGGCGCTCATCGATTCGGCGGCGGGATGCCGCACGCTCGCCGCCGCAAAGTCGGTCGCGGAACTCTTTTACGAGCAGGGCATCCTGACGGACACCCGCGTCGAAAAGGACGTGTTCTCGGGCATCGAGCGGGTGAAATTGTATCTGCGCAGGGAGAACGGGCTGCCCGACCTGTACATCTTTTCGGGCTGCGTGAATATGATCCGCGAATTCAAAAGTTACTTTTGGGGGAGCGGCGAGAGCCCCGTCAAGCGGGACGATCACGCGATGGACGAGCTCAGATACTTTTTGATGAGCCGCCCGCGCCCCGCCGAACGCAAGTTCTGCGAAGGGGAGATCGCCCGCGACAAGGCAAAGCGCATCCGCCGTTTAAGGATGGCGCGGCGGCGGAAATAGCAGCACCATGTCCGCGGTTTGACGCGGACGATCAAAAAGAAAGGGGGCATGTCCGTGGCGGACATGGGGTAGGATGCAGGATGAAAAGGTACGCGATGCCGTGCTCAAAGTCGCGCTCGGCTTCTCGGTGGAGGAGGTGACGGAGGAATACGGCGTGGAGGACGGCGAGCTCAGGCTCGTCAAGCGGAAGGAAACGCGCAAGGACGTCCCGCCCGATCTAAGGGCGGTCAAGCTGCTGATGGAAGAGAACGTGCACGCGTATTCCGACGAAGAACTCGTGGCGGAGCGTGAGCGCCTGCTCCGCGCACTCAAAACTTGCGGCGCAACGGAGGAGATATGACGGAACAAGAACGGCAGGAAAAGGCGCGGCGCGATCAGATCGTACGCGCCGTCACGGAAGATTTTCAGGCGCGGCGCGCCGCGCGCAGGACGCTCGAACGCGGCTGGCAGCTCAACATGAATTTTTTGAGCGGCGATCAGTACTGCGATCTGGACGGCGCGGGCGAACTCGTGGAGGAGGACGCGGCGTTCTATTGGCAGTCGCGCAAGGCGTTCAATCACATCGCACCCACGGTGGATACCCGCCTCGCGCGGCTCGCAAAGGTGCGTCCTTCCCTCGAAGTGCGCGCGTTTTCGGATGCGGACGACGATATCCGCACGGCGCGGCTTTGTTCGAATATTTTACGGTCGGTGAAGAACCGCGTCGATCTGGACGGCGTCGTCGCCCATGCCACGCAGTGGTCGGAGGCGTGCGGTACCGCATTTTATAAGATCGTATGGAATTTTCAGGACGGCAAGGTGATCGGCGCGGACGAGGCGGGGCACCCCGTGCGCGAAGGGGACGCCAACGTGGTGGCGCTCTCGCCCTTCGAGGTGTATCCCGATTCGCTCGCCGTCGAACGCATGGAGGATGTGCAGAGCCTCATCCACGCCAAAGCGGTGCCGACGGCGACCGTCCGTGAGCGCTTCGGTGTTGAGGTGGCGGGCAGCCGCATCGAGGAGTTCGCGCTCCTTCCTTATTCTTCCGCGAGCGGATGGAAACGCACCGCGGACGGCGAAGACCATCCCGTGATGGAGGACGCCGTGGTTTTGATCGAACGCTATACCCGCCCGTGCGGTGTGTTCCCGCGCGGACGGTTGGAGATCGTGGCAGGCGACGTGCTTTTGTACGAGGGTGACCTCCCTTACGAAAACGGCGACCGCGGCGAGCGCACGCTGCCCTTTGTGCGGCAGACGTGCATCCCGCTCCCGGGCGCATTTTTCGGGACTTGCGTGGTGGACCGGATGATCCCCTTGCAACGCGCGTACAACGCCGTCCGCAACCGCAAACACGAATTCCTCAACCGTCTGACGATGGGCGTCGTCGCGGTGGAAGACGGTTCGGTGGATGCCGAGGCGCTGGCGGAAGAGGGGCTGTATCCCGGGAAAGTGCTCGTCTACCGTCAGGGCGCGGCAAAGCCCGAATTTCTTCCCTGCGGCACGCTCCCGCATGAGTTCGCGCAGGAAGAGGAGCGCATCGAGGAGGAGTTCGTGCTCGTTTCTGGCATGAGCGAGGTCTCGCGCAATTCGGCAAATCCCACCAACGTCACTTCGGCGGTGGGGCTGCAGCTGCTCATCGATCAGGATACCAACCGCATGCACATGAGCGTGGAGAGCGTCGAACGCGCGGTGAGGGAGACGGGAAAACAGATCCTGCACCTTTACCGTCAGTTCGCGGGCGCCGGGCGCATCCTGCGCATGACGGGCGTGGGCGGGGAAGCGGAGCTCGTCTCCTTTTCGGCGAGCGATATCTCGGCAGACGACGTGGAGTTCGTTTCGGGATACGAACGCACGGCAGCCGAGCGGCGGGAGGAGATCTTGAACCTCCTGTCGCTGGGGCTGCTGCAAAAGGAGGGAGGCGGGCTCTCGGACGAGACGCGCGCCCGCGTTTTGGACGCGCTCGGGTACGGCTCGTTCGAGAACGCGAAGGACGTTTCGCATCTGCACATCAAAAAGGCGGAGCGGGAAAACGTCCTTTTGGAGGAGGCGGAGGTGCAGGCGGCGGCGTACGACGATCACGCGCTGCACGTTGCCGAACACGTCCGCGCCCTGCTCTCGGGCAGGGAGAACGACGAGGCGGTGCGGGGGCGCATCGAGCGCCATATCGCTTCCCACCGCCGTGCGGAGGCAGGCATGCCGTCCGCGGATGAAAAAGGAGAGGAGCAATGACGGAAGAGGAGAACAAACACGAGGACCCCGCATCGGGCGCGACCGATCTGGGAAAATTCAAAAACGTGGACGCCCTTGTACGCGCCTATCGGGAGCTGGAGGCGGAATTCACCCGTCGCAGTCAACGCCTGAAAGCGCTCGAGGGTACCCGCAGCGACGGGGATGCGCCTCACGCGCAGCCGTCGGAAGCGGCGCGGCAGCCCGACGGCGACGGGGCGCTCTATGCCGCGGCATCACAAAACGAGGAGGTAAAACGGCGCATCGTCGGCGACTATCTCGCGTCGCTCGGCGGCGTCCCGCTCATGGCAGGCGGCGGCGCGCCCGTGCGTGCGCCCGCCCGTCAGATCGGGAGCATCGGCGAAGCGAGCCGCCTTGCGCTCGGATACCTCCGCGAACAAAAAAGCTAAACAAAAAGGAGAAAAAATATGGTAACGACACAAAATGCGGACGGCGTTCTCAAAAGTTATTATCTCGACGCCGTGGCGCGCCAGCTCGATCTTTCGGCAAATCCGCTGCTTGCGGCGATCGAACGCACGAGTTCGGACGTGTGGGGGAAAGACGTCAAAAAGGCGGTCGTTTACGGCGTGCACGGCGGCATCGCCGCGGGCAGCGAGGACGGCCCGCTCCCGACGGCGACGGACGGCGGATACGCGCAGCTCACCGCCACCTTAAAGAACCTGTACGGCAAGATCGAGATCTCCGATAAGGCGCTGCGCGCTTCGCAGTCCAACGAAGGGGCGTTCGTCAACCTGTTGGAGACCGAGCTCACGGGGCTGGTGCGGAGCGCTTCCTTCAATCTCGGGAGGATGCTGTTCGGCGACGGTTCTGCAAAGCTCGCCACCGTCAGCAAGGCGGAGGACGGCGTATACACGGCGGACAGCGTGCGCAACCTCGCCGTCGGGCAGGGCATCGACGTCGTGAGTTCGACGGGCTCCACGCTCGCATACGGGCGCACGGTGACGAGCGTCGACCGCACGAACAAGACGTTCACCCTCTCGGGGACGGAGCTCACCATCGACGGCAGTTCCATCTACGCGCAGAGTTCGCGCGGGCTGGAACTTACGGGGCTCGGCGCGATCTTCTCGACCACGGGCACGCTGTACGGGCTCGACCGCGCGACGAACGGCTGGCTCGTCCCGCATATCGTATCCACCGTCGGCACCCTCACGGAGAGCGCCATCCAAAAAGCGATCGACATGGTGGAGGCGAACAGCGGCGGGCACATCAACTTTATCGTCTGTTCGTGGGGCGTGCGCCGCGCGCTCGTCAACCTTCTCTCGGAAAAGTGCGCGCTGCAGCCCATGGAGCTTGCGGGCGGCTTCAAGGCGCTCTCCTATAACGGCATCCCCGTCGTTGCAGACCGTTTCTGTCCCGAAGGCACGATGTACCTTTTGAACACCGACGATTTCCGTCTGCATCAGCTGTGCGACTGGCAGTGGCTGGAAGGGGACAACGGCAGGGTGCTCCGTCAGATCGATTCCAAGGCGTGCTATGCGGCGACGCTCGTTAAATACGCCGAGCTCATGTGCTATCGTCCCTGCGGGCAGGCGATGCTCTCGGGCATCACCGAGGCGTAAATATGCTCGTCAAAGAGGTGCTCGCGCACGCCGCGGGGCACGTCGGACGCGGTGAGCTTGCGGAGGAATTGGCTTCGCTCGCGTCGGGTGCGGAGCCTTCCGAGGAGGCGGGATCGCTGCTGCGGTGCTATCGGCTGGTGGAGAGCGAGGTCGCGCTCGCCTATTGTCCGCTCAGGACGGCGGAGCGCGTGACGCCCGTGGGCGGGAAGGTGCAGTATCTCAATTTTTCCCACCTTCCCGTCGACGTGCACGAGGTCAGAGAGGGGGAAAAGCGGCTGTCTTTTACGATGTACGCATCCTATCTGGAAGTGCCTGGCGCATCGGGCGCGGTCACCGTCGATTACGCGTACGCCCCCGAAGAGAGCGGCTTTTTTGACGACGTTCCCTTCCCCGCGCGCGTCTCGGGAGAGGCGCTCTCGCTGGGCGTATGCAGCGAATTCCTGCTCACCTGCGGGCGGTACGAGGAGGCGGCGGTATGGGAAGGGAAATTCCGTGCCGCGCTCAAAGGGGTGGGCGTATTCCGCAGGAAGCTGTGCGCCATCCGCTCGCGGAGGTGGGTATGAACGCGCCCGCGGCAAAGCGGCAGGTCGTCCGCCTGAGCGCGCACGAACTCCGCGAGGGGGGACGGGTGCTCGCCTGTACGCTCTCGCACTTCCGCGAAGCGGAGGGCGCGCTCGTCTGCGCGGAGGGGGAAACGCACGTGTATACCGCGGTCACGGGCGCGGCGGAGCTCTTCGGCTGCGGCGGGCATCTCCTTTCGTACGTGCCGTCGCAGGGGAAGGTGTACTTCCTCGATACCGCAGGTTCCTGCGACGCGCCCGCGGGCGTGCACCGCCTGTGCTGGGCGCCTGCGGCGGACGGCGCGTATATCTACATGCTGGGCAGCATGCTCACAAAGGCGTTCTGCGTCACGGAAACGGAGAGCGTCTCGTGCGGGGGATTGGCGACGTGCGCCGTCGTTCCCTATCACGAGCGGCTGTTCGCGGTGGACGGGCGGACGGTGCGCTTCGGGAAGCGCCTCGATGTTTCGGGCGGGCAATGGTCGGGCAGTGCGGGGGAACAGGGACCCGCGTCCTTTGAGCTGCCGCCGCGGGGCGGGGACGTCGTCGACGCCTTCGTGCTCGGCGAGACCTTGTATTTTTTGCGGGAAGAGACGGTCACGGCACTCACCGCTTATGCCGATCCGTACAATTTCCGTCTGCGGGAGATCGCGTTCACGAACGGGAAAGCCAAGGAAAACAGCACCGCGCTCTGCTGCGGGCAAGCCTACTTTTTTACGGAACGCGGGCTGTGCCGTTTTGACGGGACGCGCGTCACGCGGGCGGCGGGCGCGGCGGACGGGGAGATCGACCTCACGGCGGGGGTGCGCGCGAGCGTATGCGGGAACGTCCTCTACTTCGCCGTGACCAAAAAGGACGGCACGGCGGCGCTCTACGCTTACGAGCCGCTCTTCGAACGCGGGCGGTATCTGCTGTGCGGCGCGGGCACCCTTTCGCTGGGGGAGGGCGGGCACGTCATGCGGGACGGGCTCGTCTATGCGCTCGGCGGGAAGGCAGCGCCGCAGAACGGGCGGTGCACCCTCTCGTTCACCCTTTCGTTTGCCGACGCCTTTTGCGGAGAGACGCGCGCGGAGAGCATCTTCGTGGAGGGGGAAGGCGGCTTCCGCGTCACCGTCCGCGGGGCGGAGGACGAGGAGACGGCGGAGGGGGCGGCGAACGAGCGCATCGTGCTCGCCTCCGCCGTGCGCGGCAGCGTGTTCGGCGTGGAGATCTCCTCTTCGGACGCCGCCGTCCGCATCGGGGCGGTGAGCGTGTGCGTACGCAAGGAGGACAGGATATGACCATCGATATCGTCGATCTCACCGATCCCGAATACAGCGATCTGAACGCCGTGCAGGTCGCCATGGTGCGCGAGGCGCAGGAAAAGAAGAACGAGATCCTTGCCGAGGCGCAGCGCGAAAAGGAGGAGTACCGCTCCATGCTCGTCGCCAACAACACGGCGCGCAACACCTTTTTCGCGCTCACTTCGGCGCGCGTCGACGCCGAGGCACAGGCTAAGATCGCCGCCGTCAAGGACGATCTGGATTTCCAGCTCGCCTATGAGGCGCTCGGTTCGGAGGGGAACGAGAGCGGACCCTATCGCTATCCCGAAAACCCCAATTACAATCTTACGCCCTCGCAGCGCTTCCTCGTCGTGCGCAACTACTATATGCAGTCCACCGACGACGCGGACGCGCGCCTCGCGGCGTTTACCGCCGATACGCTCGCGCGTGCGTATCTGGGCGAATTTTATACGACGCTTTACGACCTGTTGGCGATGTATACGTAAAATTATACGGGCAGAAAAAGGGCTCCGAGGATGTTCCTCGGAGCCCGTATTTTTTTGTCGTTTGGAGCCACCATGTCCGCATTAAGTAAAAAATGCGGCAGCCATGTCTGCGTATCAGGAAAGGGGAAGGGCGATGGTGAAGATCAGCCTTCCGTCGCGGTAGGCATAGTCGAGCGTGCCGCTCATGCTGCCGACCATGCTGCGGCAGATGTACAGTCCGAGCCCGAGGTTCTCGCCGTTGACGCCCTCCGTCACGTATGCGGCAAAGGGATCGCCGTCTGCGCGGATGCCCCGCCCGTTGTCCTCCACCGTGATGAGACATTTGTCCCTGCGCCGCGCGGCGCCGAGCACGATCTCGCTGCAATCGGCGTGTTCGATGGCGTTCATCACAAGGTTTTCGAGCACGTTTATCAAACACTTTTGTTTGGCGTAGACGGGGACGGCGGCTTCGTCGGTGCGGACGAGGCGGATGCCGTTGGCTTCGCAGTCGGGGAAGAGCCGTTCGTACACCGTGCCGATCGCTTCGCGCGCGTCGAACACGGCGGAGTTTTCCGCGACATAATTGTTTTTGGCGTATTTGCCCAGATCGTCGAACGCTTCACCGATCTCCGCGTTCTTGCGGGCGACGATATCGATCATCTTGACGAGCTCGCCGTCTTTTTCGCGCTCGCGCAGCGTGCCGAGAAAATTTTGCATGGAGCGGACGGGCTTTTTCAGATCGTGCGAGACGAACCTGAGCAGCGTGTCGCGCTCTTCGAGAACGGCGTGCAGGTCTTCCGTCTGACGGGCGACTTCGCGCTCGAGGTTTTGCGTGAGGTAGGCGTTGCGGCGCTCCGTTTCGATAAAGTTGCCCATGTTCACGAAAAAGTCTGCAAGGGTGACGGCGGCGAGCAGCCAGAACGCCGCGGCTTCCGCCACGAGGACGGGATCGGGCAGAAAGACGGAACACACCGCCGCAACGGCGATGGCGGGCGGCACGACGAGCTTGCGCGGCTTGCGGTCTTCGCGCAGGGCGCATAAAAGGGCGGCGGCGAGGATGGCTGCGGCGTCGACGACGGTGAAGACGAGGCGGACGATGCGGATGGCTGCCGCGGCACCGACGGGCACGTAAGGGGAGACGATCCCCAACAGAAAACTTGCGGTTTCCAAGGCGAGGAAGGGCGCGTTCACGGGGATGCGCCCGATCTTATGATCGAGCGGCATGAGCGCCGCAAACAGCACAAAGGAGAACATCGCGGTCGAAGCGCCGCGGCACAGCGAGGGCAGCGCCGCGTGTCCCACGAGGGCGAAGTTGAAGATCATGATCCCGAACACGGCGAGCGCCACGAGCGCCTCGGGGATGAATTCGGGCGAGCGCTTGACGAAGCAGAAGAAGAGGCACAAACATACGGTCACGGCGGCGACGGCGGCGAAAGAGGCGGTGAGCGAGCTGTCCCGCGCGAGGGTGCGGCGCACCGCGGAATCGCTGCCGATGACGGGCGCCTCGTCCAGCCCCGTGTACGAGGTGGTCGATTCGTAATGGATGGTCACCACGGTGGCTGCCTGCAAACGGTCGGTCAGGATCGCCTCCCGCCGCGAATAAAAGGAGAGATCGAGATAGATCCCTTCGGTCGCCGTTTGGTGCTCCTTCGTGTATCCCGCATAATCGCTGTAAGCGATAAAGTCGTAATCACGGATGGCGCCGATGCGCGCCGCCAAAAAGCCGTTCACGTACACGTTGCACGCCGACCACACGGCGGGCAGATGCAGAGTGAAGTGCCAGCTGTTGTCGCTGAGGAGCCTGCCCTCGAGCGAGGCGGCGTCCGCCGAAAAGGCGGAGGAGGCGGGGTCGAGATTCAAAAGCACGATAACGTATGTACCGCGGCTTGCCGTTTGCGGCGCTTTCCCGAGCGTGACGGGCGTGCCCTCGATCTCCTGACCGGGCTTCAAAAAGACGTTCGGGGTAAAATTCGCGGTGCCGAGCGCCGTGCATTCGTCCAGATCGAGGATGGAGACCGCCGCAACGGGCGCGCCGTCCGTTCCCGTGATGCCCTCCGTAAGGGGCGCCGCCTTGACGCCGGGGATGGCGTAGGCGACGGAAAAGGCGAGCACGAGCGTGGCGACGGCGCTGCATATCACCGTCAAAAAGCGGCGCAGGACTGCGTTTTTCACAGCGTTCCCTCCGCGGGAAAGGAATAGCCCTTGCCGAACGCGGTGATGATGAGCGTCTTTTCGGGCGCGACGCTTTTGAGTTTTTGGCGCAGGGTCGAAAGGTGGCGTTTGATGGTCGTCGTCTGCATGCTGGGCGCGCCCCACACCTGTTCGTAGATCTGTTGCGCGGTAAAATACTGCCCCGCATGCGCCATAAGGAAGTAGAGCACGTTGAACTCGCTCGCGGTCAAAGAAAGAGTGCTCCCCATATAGCGCGCCGTGCGGGCGTTGGAATCCATCGTGATGCCGCAGAGCGTGATGCCTGCCTGCTTTTTGGGAAGCAGGCGCAGGGCGATGCGGGTCTCCAAAAGCCGCATGGAACAGGGTTTTACGATATAATCCGCCGCGCCCGTCTGCAATCCCGTATAGATGCTCTCTTCGGCGCCGAGGTCGGAGAGGATGATGACGGGCGGCAGGTGTTCTTCCTCGCGCAAGATGTCGAACCCCGAACCGTCGGGAAGGACGATGTCGAGGACGACGGCGTCGACGCCGCGCAGCGCGGCGAGCAGACGGCGCGCGTCCGCAAGGGTGGACGCCGCGTGGACGGCGTTATGTTTTTCGGCAAAATATGCCGTCATTTCGTTGAGAAGGGCGGTGTCGTCTTCGATAAAAACGAGCGTACGCTCCGTGACTTCGCGCATGCGCGCCTCCGTGTTTGAGATACCTCAGTATACCATATTCGTTCGCAAATTGCAATCCCCTGAACGAGGAAGGGCGTTTTTTGTGGAAAATTTTGTAAAATTATACAATGTTTTGAATAAAGACGTCTCTTTGCGGGCAAATGCTGGCGCGCCGTTTGCAATCAAGTGGTTACGATTTGGTTACGAATGCGTTACATAAATCAAAAGGTCTTCACAACCGACATTTTGCGTATTATAATAGGGATAGCCGAATACGGGCACGGATATACGCCCCTCTCTCCCGCTGGGAATGGCAAAATATGCAAAATGGCGGAATTTTTTGTATCTTTTCCCATAAGTTACATGTCGGAAAATGCATAAACATTTCGAATTTTCATTGACATTCCGACGGGGGGGGGTGTATACTTGTCTTGTAAACATGTAGAATGTTTACTGTTTGTGCGATGCGGAGCTTCCGCAGCGCTCTTTTCGGATATACCGCGCCATCGGGCGGGAAAATTTTTTTCTCGTGCGTGCGCGCGTGCAAGCGGGAAAGCGGGAAATCAATAACGAGGGGAAAAGTAGCAACATGGCACACATCGTCAATCTTTTCGGGTATCACACCATCACGTTCGATACGCAGGGCGGCGCACCGATCAAGCCCATGCACAGGCGGCGCAGTCAGCTCGTGATCATGCCCAAAGCCGAAAAGCCCGGCTGCATTTTCGGCGGCTGGTTTTTCGATAAGGCGTGTACGCGCCCGGCGGTCATCTCCACGATGCCGCGCGAGAGCGTAAAAGTATACGCAAAATGGAACGTGCCGCTCCCGTTCACGCCGGAAGCCGAAAAGCGCCCGCAGGTGTTTTTGCCTGCCGAGGCGGCGTCCGCGCCCCATCCGCGCAGCTTTTTGAAGCAGCTCAAAGAGGGGTCGAACGCCAACAAAGCGACGTTCACCGAGCTTTGCGCCTTTTTGCACGGCTTTAAGGGGGTGCGCGTCCGATATACGCGGCGCGAGGCGCTCTTCCGCCGCAAAAAGCAGGAACTCATCCGCGTGACGGTGCGCGGGAACCTGCTGCGCGTGTATTTTATGCTCGATCCCGACGCATACGAACAAAAGATCTACCATCACCGCCGCGCGCAAAAGAAGTGGGCGGCGGCAACGCCGATGGAGCTCAGCGTGCGCAGCAACCGCAGCCGCAAATACTGCATGCGCCTTGCCGAGGAAGTCGCGCGCGTGGCAGAGCTCGAACCCAAGCGCATACATACGCCGCTCGATTACGAGACGTACGTCCTCGCCCGCGGCGGCAGCCCGCTCACCAAGGCGGGGAAGAGCGCGCTCATCGTCGAGCGCATCAACGTGCAGGACGTGGGCGTGCTTTCCGACGAGGAAGCCCGCGCCCTTGCCGAACGAAAGGCAGTCCCGCCCGCCGAGGGGGAGAGCAAGATCGTCACCGTTTCGGTGAGCACCCTTTCGGAGTATTTCCCCGACGGCGTGCGTGTCAATCTGGCGGCGCTCAAACGAAAGCGCCTCGTCGCCGAAGATGCGACGGGCTTCCGCGTGGTGGGCAAGAACACGCTCGAACGCAGCCTCGTCGTCACGGCGAACGCCTTTAACACGAACGCGCTCAAAATGATCCTGCTCACGGGCGGCAGAGCGATCGTGTTGACCGAGGACGAGGCGCTCGCCCCGCAGACCGAGGCATAACGCGCTTCGGGCTGCGCCGAGAACTCCCTTGCCTCCCTCCAAGGAGGGCGCCAAGGGCAATGGCGAGGACACCGAGAACTCCCTCAGTCACCTTTGGTGACAGCTCCCTCCAAGGAGGGCGCCAAGGACTGTGGCGGAGGGCGCAGAACTCTCTTGCCTCCCTCCGAGAGGGAGGTGCCCCGAAAGGGGCGGTGGGAGTACTTGCCTCCCTCCAAGAGGGAGGTGGCTGCGCGGCGATGCCGCGCAGACGGTGGGAGTAGGTTCTGTCTTTTTGGTTTTTCCTTTATCAGTTTGGCAAAACAGGGGTATGATATGAAGATCACAACGTCCAATAAATTCAAAACGATATTTATCCTTCTGCTTGCGCTTGCGGTAACGCTTGCGGCGGGGCTTTGGAGCGTGTTCCGCACGCCCGAGCGCGGCAAGCAGCTCACCGCCTCGGCGCTCGTTAGCGAGATCAACGGGCTCGAAGGCGATTGGGAAACGCAGACGGAATATTATATTTATTCTGACGACAGCGGTGTACATACGGCGACTGCCGCGCCTTCGCTTTCGCAGGATATCAACGGCGCCGTCGTCGTGGTGGGCGGCGACGAGGCGACGGAGCTTCGCGTGCGTTCGGGCGTGCAGGTCACGGTGAACGCGGTGGAGCCTTCCGTCAAGCACGAGCTCGAAGGCACCGCGGTATATACGCAGATCGTATTCAATGTGCCCGTCTTCGTCGAGGCGGAGGCAAAACTCACGTTGAATGCCGACGTGGTCTTTAAGGGCGGCGTTACGGTCTACGGCACGCTCGAGCTGGGCGGCATGGCGTTCAACCAGAAGAGCGAGATGACCGTCTCCAACCACAAAAACAACTTTGCCGAAGTTGCGAGCGAAGGCGTTTTGGTGCGCGGCTCGCTGAATAACGACGGCGCGCGCGGCGGCACGATCGTGATCGAAGATGGCGCTGCGCTCACGGTGAAAGCGGCGACCAAGACCTCGTATGTCGACGGGAGCGGGAGCGATCAAACCTTCTCCAACAACGATGGCGGCGCGCTCTTCCTGAAAGCAACTTTGCAAGACGAAAGCGGGCTCACCGAAAGCGGGCTCACCGTAAACGGCACGGGCACGCTGCAAAACAACGGCAGCATCGTGTACGAAAATTCTTTGACCGTTCCTAAATTTTCGGGCAGCGGCGCGGCAGTCGAGGCGAATTTCACGAGCGATCTTCCCGCATCGGGGACGAACGTACTGTATCCCGCTGAGGATAAAAATATCGATACATACGCATACGGCACCACGCTTACGATCGCAAATTCTTCCGCAAATTCTTCGTCGCGCACATTGAGCGGTTCGCTGCTCTCCTTTGGCAGAACGATCGTAAAGAGTGCAGTAGATAATGTACACTATACTGCGAACAACGCCTCCCTCGGCGGCGGCGTTTCGGAGGACAAGGAGGACAAAACATATACGCAGGGCGCGAACGAGCTTATCTTCGACGGCGGCGCAAAGTGGAAGCTAGGCAATGCCAATGCGTTCGATCTGTACTTTTTGATCGGGGAGGATTCCTCCGATAAGAGCGTTTCGCAAGAATATTTTAACGACGGCGGCGTATATACCACAGATAACGCGCTTGTGACCGTGGAAGGCGTTTCTTCTGTGTACAACGGCGTCAAGGTGACGCATAACGAAACGAGCGCGGGCGACGGTAAGGGCGGCGGCATGCACGTGAACAGCGGCGCGACCCTGAATCTGTATGGCGGCGAGATCTCCTACAATGCCGTTACGCAGTGCGACAACAACGGTGCGGGCGGCGGCATTTATGCGGCGTCTAATTCTAAAATCAACATTTATAACGGTGTGATCACCCGCAACGCGCTTGCCAATTATGGAAATAAAGAGTCTGCGGACGGCGCGGGGATCGCCATGGACGGAAACAATAACGCGGATTCCTCGTCCTTGACGATATACGGCGGCGAGATCTCGTTCAACAACACGGCAACGGGTTCCGAGAACGACGCGGCTGCCGACGGCGGCGGGATCATCGGCCGCATCGGAACGACGGTGCGGCTGTACAGCGGTGCGATCTCGAACAACCGCGCGGGCGGTTATGGCGGTGCGCTGCTGCTGTATTATAATTCCAAGCTCATCATGACGGGCGGCGCGCTTTCGGGCAATCATGCGGCATACGGCGGCGCCATCAATATGACGGTAAATTCCTCGGTCGAGGTCTCGGGCGGGGAGATCGCCAATAATACGGCATACAGGAATTCCAATACGAACCAAGGTGGCTATGGCGGCGGTATCTGCGTCGGCGCAGCCGTAGATTACCTTACGTCGCTTTCGGCAACGTTCAGCGGCGGTACGGTGACGGGCAACCGCGCGCTGTACGGCGGCGGGCTTGCGGTGTATACCGACGGCAGCGACGAAAATCGCAATACGCTCACGATGACGGGCGGAACGATCACGGGCAATAGCGCGTATACCGATAATACTTTCACTAAGGTCGAGCACGCCCATGGCGACGGCGTGTACGTATATTCGACGGCGCAAGTCTCAAATCCGCTCTTGTATCTTTCGGACGATGCGTCCATCGATACGTCCAACAACGTTTCGTTCCATATTTCGACCAGCAGCACATCCGCGCCCATCGAAGTCAACAGAAAACTCACAGGCGACGCGTTGGCGGCGTTCGTACGGCTTGCCGACGAAGGGGATTGGACCAACAAAAACATCGTCTCCTTTGCAAACGGCGCTCCGATCAACCGCGATAAATTTATTCTCGACAGCACGCAATATGCGTTCAAGGCGAGCGGCAGCAATGCGCTGCAGATCTCGAGTGATTCCAACGTCGTGGCGGTGAACGGCAGCAAGACGTATTCTACGCTGAAAGATGCGGTCGATGACGCCACTGAAGGGGATATCATTTATATCGTCGGTTCAGCCGTTCTGACGGAGCCCATCCTCGTTCGCAAAGACGTCACCATCGTGCCGCATGCACAGGGTAGCGTTGCGGGCGTTTCGGCGAGCGGTGTTTATACGCTTGCGGTGGCGAGCGACTTCGATACGTCGTCCTCGCCCGTCAACCCTGCGCTGTTTGTGGTCATGGACGGCGCGACGCTCACATTGGGCGGTGCGAACAGCGGCTCGCTGAGCATTTCGAGCAACGAGAGCGCCGATGAGCTTTCGCTCGTTACAGTCGTGCACGGCAGCTATGTGCAGAACAACAGCATCAAGCTCTATAACAACAAGACCACGCGCGAGGGCGGCGCGCTGTATCTGGCGGGCGCAAACGCTTCCGCTATCATCAACGGAGGCGAGATCGCCAACAACGTAGGGCGCGGCGGCGCGATCTATGTTGCCGACGGAGCAAAGCTCACGATGAACGGCGGCAGCGTTTCGGGCAATAAAGACGAAAACGGAAAATCATACGGCATTTACGTGACGGGCGCGGGCAGCGTAACGCTGAGCGGCTCCGTTGCTTTGAGCGACGCGATCAACGCGCAAACGACGAGCGCGGGCGTGTTCGTGGGCGAAGGATTTGTAAACGCAAATTCTGCGTCCATCGGCTTCACTTATCCCACAGACCGCGAGGCGGGTGCAGCCATCCTCGGGATCCGTAATGGATATGCAGGAGAGGCTTCGCAGGCAGCAGAGCAATTCACGCTGTACAATATGGATGCGGACGCATACGCTTTGGCGCTGCGCGGTTCCCAAGACGCGCAGGGCAACAAAGATGCGCTCATCGTCCGTAAGTCCGTCAACTATATCTTCTATTTCGATTACGATAACGGATTTGCAGAAGGCAGTACAACGCTTGATGATATCAAGTACGGCGGGAATGCAAGCGATTCGATCACGGCGGAGATCATAACAGGCATACAAAACGCACTCCCGCAGGAAGGAGAGGCTTTCAAAAACAACCGTATCAGCGTTCGCGAGAGCGTGAACGCCGTTATGGTGCAGATCTTCTCGGGCGGCGAGGTGTTCAATCTCAGCTGGCTTTCGTCCGTCGCGCAAAAAACGGGCTGGACGCTCGTCAACTGGCAGAACGTCAACGGCGGCGTGCTGAATGCCGATAGCTCGGGTACGATCGAATACCGCGATTCGTCGACGGATATCAAAATGCGTTCGGTGTGGAAGGCGAATAACTTCAACATCACCTTCGACGCCAACTATCAGCGGCTGGGCGAGGGTGCGCAGTCCAACCTCGTCGAGGGTGCGATGGGCGAGCAGAGCCTCGATTACAGCGATATCGGCGGGACGGACGCGGCGCTCAAAGGCGTGCGGTATGTGGCGGTCGGCTTTGCCTTCCAAGGCTGGGCGCTCACGCCGAATGGCGAAGTGACCGCCACCGAGGAAGCGAAGATCGACGCAGGGCTTTTGGATACGCTGATCACGGGCAAAACGGGCGTCGCGCATACCGAGAACGGCGTCACGCAGTACATCGAGTACGATATCACGCTGTACGCGGTATGGAAGAACCTGTTTTCGGGCGGCGTTGGCACGCAGACCAATCCCTTCCTGATCGAGGATGCGGACGATCTGTACATGCTCGAAGCGACCACGATGGGCTCGCGCGCGTCGAGTAAAGATACCGATGCGGCGACGACCGTTCCCAAGACCGTTCCCGAGAATTATTTTAACGTATATACGGCGGGCGAGAACGACGGGAGCATCTCCTACAAGCCCGAAGATTACAGCGGCAAATACTTTAAGGTGACCAAAGATATCAGCGGCTTTACGGGCGTCATCGGCAGAGTGGGCGACAAGGTGGGCGACGAGGCGGAAGACGACTCGGCCGCGGAGCAGACGACTGTCGACTATGAACAGCAGGACAAAAATATCGTTGCCGCGCTTCCCCAAAACGCGACCGACGATTCCGCCACGGGCGAAGTCGGGCGCGGGAGCGCGCCGTTCGCAGGCAATTTCGACGGCGAAGATCACACGATCGGGCTTGCCGTCAATAAACAGGCGGTTGCGGGCGATGGGATAGCTGCGGGCGACGAAACGCTCGTCGGCGTCGGGCTCTTCGGGTATACGCAGGGCGCCGTCCTTTCGAACGTGGCGCTTACAGGCAGCGTGCACGGCTATTCGCACGTGGGCGGCCTCGTCGGCTACGCCGTGAGAACGACGGTCTCGAACGTCTTCAATGAGGCAGCGATCACCTCGGGCGGGCACGACGTCGGCGGTGTGTTCGGTACATATTTCGTACCCACGGCAAGTTACAGCGCGTATTCGGTGACGAATGTTGCAAATACGGGCTCGGTCTCCTACGCCCCGCGCGTGGGCGACAAGCGTACCGCGCTCACCACGGCGGAGGATGATTGGTTCGAAACGCAAAAGATGAAGGACGCCGAGGGGATCCGTTTCGGCGGTATCGCGGGGTACGCGGTGAGCATCCAGCTGCAAAACGGCTACAACACGGGCGCGGTCACGGGCAGATATGCCGTCGGCGGCGTCGTGGGCATCATGCACTCGCTCAACAACAACAATACGAGCGATACGCGGCTCGAGGCGGTCTTCAACACGGCTGCCGTTACGGCGACGGCGGGGCTCGCTACCACCGCCGATGCGCCGAACGATACTTCCATCCCCGTCGTCAACGCATACGTCGGCGGCGTGGTGGGGCGCGTGGTGGGCGCGAGCCAGATCGACCTCGCCTTTAACAGCGGCAAGGTGCACGCCGCGTGGACGGGTTCGTATACGTTGCAGGACGGCGCCGCACAATATACCTACATCGATATGACGGCTGCGTTCGCGCCCGACGCAAATACCGATTACGCGGGCGGACGCGGCGCGGGCGGCATCATCGGCTTCACCTCGTA
>CALVPW010000008.1 GCA_944354085.1 uncultured Clostridia bacterium
GCAGTAGTACTGCTTGATGGCGGCGACTTCCTCGACGGTGGCGCCGAAGATGTAGTTGTTCTCCCTGCCCGCCTCTTCGCAGATCTCCACGTTCGCGCCGTCCATCGTGCCGAGCGTGACCGTACCGTTGAGCATGAACTTCATGTTGCTCGTCCCCGAAGCCTCCATGCCCGCCATGGAGATCTGTTCGGAGATATCCGCGGCGCACACGATCTTTTCGGCATACGAGACGTTATAATTCTGCACGAAGACGACTTTCATCTTATCGGCAACGGCAGGATCGTTGTTGACAAGCCCCGCGATCTCGTTGATGAACTTGATGACCGCCTTCGCCATGTAGTAACCGGGCGCGGCTTTGGCGCCGAAGATGAACGCCGTGGGCGGGAAATCTTCGATCTCCCCGTCCTTGATGCCGAAGTAGAAGTAGAGCACGGAGAGCGCGTTGAGCATCTGCCGCTTGTACTCGTGCAGGCGCTTGACCTGCACGTCAAAGATAAAGTCGGGCGAAACGGCGATCCCCTCGTATTTTTCCATATAGTCGGCGAGCGTTTTCTTGTTCTCCTGCTTGATGCGCTTGAAATCATCCACGATCTCGGGGATGAACGGCTTCAGGCGGGAGAGCGCGGGAAGGTCGGTGTGCCATGCGGCGCCGATCTTCGAATCGATGAGCTTCGCCATTTTGGGATTGTTCAGCAGCATCCAGCGGCGGGGCGTGATGCCGTTCGTGATGTTGACGAACTTTTCGGGGAAGCGCTCGTACCAATTTTTGAAGGTCTCGCGCTTTAAGATATCCGTGTGGATCTGCGCCACGCCGTTGACGTGCGCCGCCACGAAGATGGCGAGATTCGCCATGTGCACGACGTTATCGCGCACGATGAAGAAGACGTTGGTATCCAGCCCGTCGCGCTCGAGTTTTTGCTGGCAGCCGAGGATCTGTTCGTACACGTCGGGCAAAAGATCGCTGAGCGCGAGCGCGTCCCATTTTTCGAGCGCCTCCGCCATGATGGTGTGGTTGGTGAAGTTGAAGCACTTCCCGCATACCTCGAACGCCTCGTCGAAGGTGAGCCCCTCCGTCTGCAAAATGCGCAGAAGTTCGGGGATGGCGATGACGGGGTGCGTATCGTTGAGCTGGAAGCACCACTTTTCGGGCAGCGCGCGCAGATCTTTGCCGCTTTGCTTGAACTTTTTCACGATGTCCTGCAAGGAAGCGCTCACCATAAAGTACTGCTGGCGCAGGCGCAGGATCTTGCCCACCATCGTATTGTCGTTGGGATACAGCACGTCGGTGATCTTGGTGGCGTTGAAGTTCTCCGTCGCCTTGACCTCCCCCTTCATCTCGTTGAAGGAGGCAAAATCGAACGCCTGCACGGGCTCGCTCTGCCAAAGGCGCAGCGTGTTCACCACGCCGTTCTTATACCCGAAGACGGGCATATCGTAGGGAACGGCGCGCACCGTCTGATCGGCGAACTTCACGAGCACCGCGTCGCGCTCGACGCGCACGCTCCAAGGGTCCCCCCATTTGAGCCAGTCGTCCCCTTCCTCGTGCTGGAAACCGTCGACGAACGTCTGGCGGAACAGCCCGTAGCGGTAACGGATGCCGTAGCCGTCGAGCGGGATATCCATGCTGGCGGCGCTTTCCAGATAGCACGCCGCGAGCCTGCCGAGCCCCCCGTTGCCGAGCGCCGCATCCTCGACCTCTTCGAACTGTTTGAGGTCTTCGCCCACCGAAGCGAGCGCCGCGCCCGCCTCGTCCAGGATGCCGAGGTTCATGAGGTTGGAGAAGATGGCGCGTCCCATCAAAAATTCTGCGGAAAAATAGCCGCAGCGGCGGCGGGGCGCCGTTTTTTCCTTGTTCCAATCGTCGTAAATGTTCTCCATCACGGCTTTGGAAACTGCGTTGTAGAGCTCTTTTTTGCCCGCCGATCTGATATCGCAGGCATAATCCGCGTGCAGGACACGCTCCGTTTCGGCAAGAAACTTCTTTTTATCGAATATCATGCGATTCTCCGTACGTTTTTCCCGCGTCCGAACGAGGGACGCGCAAAGTATTCACAACATGCTATTTTACCATACCCGATTTTGAATGTCAAACTGTTTTTGCGGCAAATCCCTGTATGCCGCCTTTGTGACTTTTTAAGATTTGCACGACAATTTTTTACATTTTCCCAAATACACTTGAAAATTACGCGCGCGTGTGCTATAATAGTTTTATGTCATTTTTACCTTCCGCAAGTGTGCGGAAGACGAAGAGATAAGGAGGTCATTATGAAGGAATGTGAAGCTGCATGCGGCACGCCGGAGCAAGCCGAACGGCTGCAAGCGGTCATCGAAGCGTCGCGCTCGACCCCGGGCTGCCTCATGCACATCCTGCAGGAGGCGCAGGGGATCTACGGCTATCTCCCCCTCCCCGTGCAGAAGACGATCGCGGAAGGGCTGGGGATCTCGCTCGCGGAAGTATACGGCGTGGTCACCTTTTATTCGCAGTTCTCGCTCAAACCCAAAGGAAAATTCCGCATCAGCGTTTGCCTCGGCACGGCGTGCTACGTAAAGGGCTCGGATAAGATCTTGGCGGAAGTGGAAAAGGAACTCGGCATCAAGTGCGGCGAATGCACGGAGGACGGGCTGTTCTCCATCGACAGCTGCCGCTGCGTGGGCGCGTGCGGGCTTGCCCCCGTGCTCATGGTCAACGACGAGGTGCACGGAAAGCTCACCCCCGATATGGTGAAAGGCATCCTCGCAAAATACAGGGAGGAGGCAAAGGCATGACCATCCAGGAACTTGACGCCATCCGCAAAAAGAAACAACCCCTGATCGACGTGCGCCGCGTCGTGCGCGAGCAGGGCGAAAAACTCGCCAAACAGACGGGGTACAGAAAGCAGGTGCTCGTGTGCGGCGGTACGGGATGTACCTCCTCGCACTCGATGAAGGTCATCGCGCAGCTCGAAGAGAGCATCAAAGAGCTCGGGCTCACCGACGTTCTCGTCGTCAAGACGGGGTGCTTCGGCCTTTGCGCGCTCGGCCCCATCATGATCGTCTATCCCGAAGGCGCGTTCTACGCGCAGATGACGCCCGAACACGCCAAAACGGTGGCGGAAAAGCACCTTGTAAAGGGCGGGACGATCGTCAAAGAGCTGCTCTATCAGGGCACCGTCGCCGCAGACGGGAGCATCATCCCCTTTGCGGAGACCCCCTTCTACAAAAAACAGATGCGCATCGCGCTGCGCAACTGCGGCGTCATCGCACCCGAAGACATCGAAGAAGCGATCGCCGCGGGCGATTACGCCGCACTCGAAAAGGTGCTCACGAGCATGACGCCTGACGACGTCATCAACGAGATGAGCGCCTCGGGCTTGCGCGGCAGAGGCGGCGCGGGCTTCCCCACGGGCAGAAAGTGGTCGTTCGCCAAAGCCTCGCAGGGGGACGTGAAATACGTCTGCTGCAACGCCGACGAAGGCGACCCCGGCGCGTTCATGGACCGTTCCGTCCTCGAAGGCGACCCGCACTGCGTGCTCGAAGCCATGACCATCGCAGGGTATGCGATCGGTGCCCATCAGGGTTACATCTACGTGCGTGCGGAGTATCCCGTCGCCGTCGAGCGTTTGAAGATCGCCATCGCGCAGGCGCGCGAATACGGGCTGCTCGGCAAGGATATCCTCGGGAAAGGCTTTGACTTCGATATCGAGATCCGTCTCGGCGCGGGCGCGTTCGTCTGCGGCGAAGAGACGGCGCTCATGACCTCCATCGAGGGCCATCGCGGCGAGCCCCGTCCCCGCCCTCCCTTCCCCGCC
>CALVPW010000009.1 GCA_944354085.1 uncultured Clostridia bacterium
CACCTCTTATATTTTTTTGTTATAATTACTCGCGCAAGCAAAATCGCATTTTGCGCCAGCGCCCCACATTTGCGCATACCTGCGCTCACACGGAAAGAGTGAAGGCGGCGATGTTATAACTGTTGCCATTTATCGCCGCCGAGAGAAAACCAATTGTCAGCCGTCCGCGGCGTGCAATGGGTTGTCTCTCAATCTCACGAGATTTCTTTTTGTCAGTTCAAAAAGAAATCTGTGAACTCTGCACTGCTAAATTCCCAAGCGCCGTTGCTTCGATGGGCAATGCCATAACGCGGACACCGCACGCCTGTTCGGTCAGGGCGTTAAGCCACTTGTTTTTGGCGCCGCCGCCCACAATATAGAGCGTATCGTACTTCTTTCCCGTGCAGGCGGCGAGCTCTTCGAGCGCCTTTTTATACCCGAGCGCAAGGCTCTTGTGTGCGCAGGCGAAGTAGTCGCCCGCCGTGCGCGGTTTCTCGCCTTCCGCAAAGCAGCCGTCGAACGCCTCTTTCATGGACGCGGGCGCAAGAAAGCGCGCGTCCGTGACGTCGACAAGCCCCTGAAAGGCGCTCCGCTGCCCCAGCTCCATCGCCTCGTCGAAGCTCTTTTCGGGCGCGAGCTCCGCCTTTAAGCGGTTGATGACCCACATCCCCATGATGTTTTTGAGGAAGCGGACATACCCCACGCCGCCCTCGTTGGTAAAGTTATAGGCGCGCGCCATGTCCGAGCATACGGGCTGCGGGAGCTTGGCGCCCAACAGCGACCATGTCCCGCTCGAAAGGAAGGCACCCTCGGACATGGGTATCCCCTCCACCGCAGACGCCGTGTCGTGCGAGGCGCAAAGCACCACCTTGCAAGTTCCGCCCGCCTCCGCCGCCACTTCGGGAAGAAGTGCGCCGACGCTATCCCCGGGGCGGGAAAGTTTTCCAAAGAGATGCGCAGGCAGACCCAATGCCTCCACGAGCGCCCCATCGTATTCGCCCGTCTGCGCGTTCACGAGCCCCGTCGTGGTCGCGTTGGTGTATTCGTGCGCTTTGACGCCCGTGAGTTTATACGAAAGGTATTCGGGGATCATCAGAAAGTCCGTCACCCCGTCGAGCCTGCCGCGCGCAAGATCGTCATAAAGCTGATAGACGGTGTTAAAAGGCTGGAACTGGATGCCCGTTCTTGCGTACAGTTTTTCAAAGGGAACGCGCGCATGAACGGCTTCGACCGCGCCCTTTGTTCTGCCGTCGCGGTAAGAATAGCAAGGCAGCACCTCACTCTCCCCCTTCATAAGAACGTAGTCCACCGCCCATGTGTCGATGGCGAGGCTCTCGATGCGCGGGTATTTTGCAAAGGCTGCCTTCAAGCCGCGTTTGACGTGAAAAAGGAGCGCCTGCATATCCCAGACGAGGTGCCCTGCCTCCTCCTTTACGCCGTTGGGGCAGCGGTACACTTCCTCGGTACGCACTTCGCCGCCTTTCTTCCAACCGACGATGTGCCGCCCGCTCGACGCGCCGATATCGATCGCCAAAAAGTATTTCATTTTGTTCCTCCCCTTTCCGCCTCTATTATAACAGCAACATAAAATAAAACAAGGACGATATTTGCTTAAAATACTGTCCTTATTTGACTTTTTATATGGCATGTGATAGACTATAAAGAAAAGGAGGGAACAAGATGGATCAGGCGATCATTGAAGATCTGACGAAACTTTCGGACGAGGAGAAAAACATCCTGCACGGGCAGGCGATCGACCGCGGCGATTATTCCGTCTCCGAGCGGTTCATCGTCAACAGCGCAAAGCTGTTGGAAGGCAAAGCGCTCGCGCTGCGGCCGCACACCCGTTTCGTCGATTTCCCCGAACACGGACACGATTATATGGAATTTATGTACGTATACACGGGGCAGATCACGCACGTCATCGACAAAGAGGACGTCACCTTGGAGCAGGGCGACATCCTCTTTTTGAACCGCCACGCGCGCCACAGCATCCGACGGGCGGGACAGGAAGACGTGGGCATCAACTTTATCCTCTCCGAAGATCTTTTGCAGACGCTCCTGCCGCTCGTGCAGGGAAACGAGGTGATGAGCGATTTCATCTTCGAAAATTTTGACGATGCGGGCGAAGCGGAATACCTGTTCTTTCATACGAGGGACAACTTTCCCATCCGCAATCTGATGGACAACCTCATCTACGCCGTCGTCAACCGCTCCGAACCGCTGTATGCGGGGCTCGTGATCCTGCTGTTTTCCTACCTTGCTTACTACCGCGAGACGCTTGCCAACGCGCTCCGCATCCCGTCGAAAGACGCGCAGCTCAAGCGCGGCGTGACGGAATATCTCGAACGGCACTATCCGACGGCGACGCTCGGCGCGCTCGCGGCGGAACTCGGTTATGCGCAGGCGTATCTTTCGCGGCGCATCCGCAAGGTCTTCGGGAAGTCCTTCCAAAAGCTCCTTTGCGAAACGCGGCTGCGCGTTGCCACAGGGCTTTTAACGGCGAGCGGGATGCGCATCGAGGAGATCGTCCGCGCAGTCGGATACGAAAACCGAAGCTACTTTTACCGCAGGTTTATCAAAAAATACGGCGTCACGCCGAAAAAATACAGGAAGACGCATGCCAAAGGCGCGCCTTCCCGTCCTTAAAAAAGCGGCTGCCTGTAAGGCAGCCGCGCATTGTTTATTCGAACTTATACATCGCGTGGAAGGAGTACTCCGCGCCCGCTTCGAGGATGGAGCTCCCGCGCGCGGCATATTCGGGCACGTTGACGTTATTGGGGATCGCCTGCGTTTCGAGGCAGAACCCCGCGCGCTTGCCGTAATACGCGCTCTTGCCCTGCTGATGCAGCCCGTTGCCCGCGTAAAACTGAACGGCGGGCATATCGGTATAGCAGGTCATGCGGATGCCCGTTTTGGGGCTCTCGACGGTGGCGTATTTGACGTATTTGCCGCAGGTGTTGCGCAGCACGTAGCAATGATCGTAGCCGTTGCCCTGTTTGATATCGATATCGTCGGCGTCGATGGCTTCACCGATGGGACGGGGCGAGGTAAAGTCAAACGGCGTATGCGCCACGCGGCGGAATCCGCCGACGGGGATCATGTTGGGATCGGTGGGCGTGATCTCGTCGCTCTCGATCTCGAGCATGTGATCGAGGATGCTGCCGTCCCCTTCGCCGCTCAAATTGAAATAGGCGTGGTTGGTGAGGTTGACCGCCGTCTTTTTATCGGACACGGCGTGATAGAAGATACGCATCTCGCCGTTCTCGAAGATATACGTCACGCGGACGGAGAGCGTCCCGGGATAATTTTCGTCGCCGTCGGGCGAGACGAGGGTGAGGCGCAGCTCGTCCCCCACGATCTCGTGCGCCCAGATCTTTTTATTGAAGCCGACCTTGCCGCCGTGCAGGTGATTGCCGCGGTCGTTGCAGTACAGCTGATATTTTACGCCGTCGATGGTGAGCTCCCCTTTGCCGATACGGTTGCCGAAACGCCCGATGAGCGCCCCCAAATAGCCGCCGTTGTTCTCGTACCCCGCCACGTCGTTATAGCCGAGGATGACGTCCGTCGGCGTGCCGTCCTTGGCGGGCACGACGATGCTCTGGATGATGCCGCCAAGATTAAGGACGGTAGCTTTGTGCGCGCCGTCGACAAAATCAAACGCGAGCACCTCCTGCCCGTCCTGCGTCTTTCCGAAAACTCTGCTTGTGATCATGCTGTTCCTCCTTGCCGCGAGCGCAATTTTTCTTCCACGCCCCCTATATGTTCTTATTATAGCACGCCGCGGCAAAAAAGTAAATATTTTTGTCAAATTTACCCAAACTCCGTTTATGCAAAAAAAGTATGTGCCGCTCGTCGCCTTTTTTACGGTGCTGCTCGTGTTCGCGGCGCACCTCGGCGCAAGGCTCGCCGCCTCCGCGCCCGTCTTCGCCTTTGCCGAAGAAAAACGCATTTATCTGACCTTTGACGACGGGCCGAGCACCCTCGTGACGGGCAGCATCCTCGACACGCTGCGCCAAGAGGGCGTAAAAGCCACCTTTTTTGTGGTGAGCGACCGCATCCGCGGGCGGGAAGAGATACTGCGGCGCATCGTCCGCGAAGGGCATTCCGTGGGCGTGCACTCCGCCACGCACCGCTATAAGGAGATCTATGCCTCGGACGAGGCGCTCCTTCGCGATGTTTCCGTCTGCGCGAAAACCGTTGCGCGCGTGTGCGGCAGAACGCCGCGGCTGTACCGTTTCCCCGGGGGATTGGAGACGGCGCACCGCCGCGCCCTTTTGGAGCAAAACGGCTACCGCATCGTGCGGTGGAACGCCGTATGCGGCGACGAAGAGCTGAAAAACGCCCCGCCCGAGGCGCTGTGCGAGACCAGCCTGAAGACCGCGCGGGAGCGGAACGTGGTGGTGCTGCTCTTACATGACAGCGCGCCGCACCGCGCCACCGCGGAGGCGCTCCCCGCCATCATACGGCGTTTCCGCGCGCTCGGATACGCGTTCTGCGCCTACTGACGCCGCGCGCCGCCCGCCGCCAGAGCATCCCGAGCGGCAAGACCGCCAGCGAACAGAGCGCCACGACGAGCCATTGCACGCCCGTGAGCGCCGTTAAACGGAACGCCGTCCTGAGCGGCGGCGACAGCACGAGGAGCACGTTCAAAAGGATACCCGCCGCCACCGTGACGAGGAGCGCGCGGTTGGAAAAGAACTGCTTCCCGCGCAGCGCGAACCCCTCTCCCCGCACGTTGAACGCGTGCAGAAGCTCCGTAAAGGACATGGCGACGAACGCCGCCGTCGTTGCCGCGCCGTTCCCCCAAAGGCGCAAAAAGACGACGTACATCCCCACCACGACGAGCGCCATCGCGCACCCGAAAAAGAGCATGGGCGCCACCGCGCGGCGGGAGAAGATCTCTCGGTCCGAAACGGGCGGACGCGCCATCGCGCCCTCCGTCCGCTCCATGCCGAGCGCCAGAACGGGCAGCGAATCGGTGATGAGATTCAGCCACAAAAGCTGCGTGGACGTGAGGAAATCGTACTGCCAGAGACAAAGCGTTGCAAGAAATACGCACAACACCTCGGCAAGATTGGTGGAGAGGAAAAAGGAGACCGTCTTTTTGATGTTGAAAAAGACGTTCCTGCCCTCCTCCACCGCCTTGACGATGGTGGAAAAATCGTCGTCCGTGACGACGACGTCCGCCGCATCCTTGGTCACGTCCGTACCCGAGCCCATCGCGACGCCCACGTCCGCCGCCTTCAGCGCGGGCGCGTCGTTGACGCCGTCGCCCGTCATCGCGACCACTTCCCCCGCCGCTTGCAGCGCTTTGACGATGCGCTGTTTGTGCCCCGGCGAAACGCGCGCGTACACCGAAAAACTGCGTACGCGCCGTTCGAACTCCTCCCCCATGCGATCGAGCGCGTCGCCCGAGATCACCTCTTTGGGGGAGCGGGCGATCCCCAGCCGCCATGCGATGGCGAACGCCGTTTCGAGGCTGTCTCCCGTGATCATCACCGTCTTTACGCCCGCGCGGCGGAGTGATGCGACCGCCTCCCGCACGCCCGCCTTGGGCGGATCGAGCATGGCGACGAGCCCCAAAAAGCACAGATCCTCCTCCCGCTCGCTCTCCCCGCAGGCGAACCCGAGCACGCGCATCGCCCGCGAGGCAAGATCGGCGGCAGCGCGGCGCACCGCATCCGCGTGCGCGGGCGTGAGCGGGACTTCCCCGCCCCGCGTCGCGATCTTTTTGCAGCGCGCGAGCACGACGTCCGCCCCGCCCTTGACGTATAAAACGGCGCCGCGCTCCCCTTCGCCGTATACGCTCATCATCTTCCGCTCGGAGGAAAAGGGCACGCCGCCCGTCTTCCGGAAGGGCGCGCCGCAGCAAAAACGGTCTGCGAATTCGACGAGCGCGACCTCGGTGGGATCGCCGAGATACGCGCCCTTTTGCCCCTTTACCGTATGGCATGCCCGTATGCAGCGCAAAAGTTCGGCCTGCGGCATGGTGCCCGTATAGCGCTCCTCCTCGGACATGGGTGCCGCAAAATCCGTGCGGAAGCATTCAACGGTCATTTTGTTCTGCGTGAGCGTGCCCGTTTTGTCCGAACAGACGACGGAGCACCCGCCCAAACTTTCCACGGCGGCAAGACGGCGCATCACGGCGCGCGAACGCGCCATCCGCTGCACCCCGAGCGCCAGGATGACGGTGACCACGGCGCCCATCCCCTCCGGGATGGCGGCGACCGCGACGGCGACGGCGGTCATCACGCTTTCGAGGAACCGCACCCTGCCTGCGAGCATCGTCCCCGCAAACAGGAGCGCCGCCACGGCGAGCACGGTGACCGTTACGATCTTCCCGAGGCGGGCGATCGTCTTATCGAGCGGGGAAAGGACGCGGCGTTCCGCGTGCAGGAGCGCGGCGATCTTGCCCGTCTCCGTCGCCATCCCGCACGCCGTCACCATGCAGCGTGCCCGCCCGCGCACGCAGAACGTCCCGAAATGCACCGTGTTGCAGCGCGCCGCGAGCGTCCGCTCCCGCACGAGGCAGTCCTGCTTTTTGACGGGTCTGCTCTCCCCCGTGAGCGACGATTCGTCGCAGGCGAGCGCCTCCGCCGAAAGCACGCGGCAATCGGCGGGGATGCGGTCTCCCTCCTCGATCTCGACGACGTCGCCGACGACGAGCTCTTCGGCAGGAATGCGGACGAGCCGCCCGTCGCGCACCGCCTTTGCCGTACAGGCGGAGAGCTTTTTGAGTTTGGCGATGGCGGCGTCCGCCTTGTATTGCTGAAAAAAGCCCACGACGGCGTTGAGCAGGATGACGAGCAGCAAAATGCCCGTATCGGCGAGCTCCGTCCTGTCCCCCGTCGTGAAGGCGAGCGCCGCGGAGAGCGCCGCCGCCAGCATGAGGATGACGGTCATCAGATCTGCGAACTGCGCAAAAAACAGCCCGAGTTTGCTGCGCTTTTTCCCCTCGCGCAAGACATTGCGCCCGTCCTTTGCAAGGCGGCGCGCCGCCTCCGCCTGCGTCAGCCCCGCTTCCGTGCTGCCGACTGCCCGAAATACTTCGTCTTTCCCGCGCGCATACAGTTCCATATCGCTATGGTATGCGTCCGCCGCCCGCCGTTATGCCTTTGCCCGACGCGCGGCATACAAAAAAAGCGCCCTGCGGCACTTGCCTTAGGACGCTTTTTTTCGTTCATTTATACGCCGTACTGCTTACGGTATGCGCGCATCGCTTCGAGATGTTCCTTCCCCGCGATGACGCCCTCTTCGATCGCATCGATGATATCCTCCACCGTGACGATGGAGTACACTTTGACGCCGAATTCGTCGTACGCCTCCTGCACGGCGGACTTTTCGCCCGTGCCCTTTTCCTGACGGTCGACGGAGATGATCATCGCCTTTACGTTGACGTCCGCCTCCGCCTTGATCTTGGGCAGCACCTCGCGCAGGGCTTTCCCCGAGGTCATGACGTCCTCGATGATGGCGACGTCGTCCCCCGCACGGAGCGCCTGCCCCACGAACATGCCGCCCTCGCCATGGTCTTTGACCTCCTTGCGGTCAAAGCAGAAGCCCACGTCGACGCCGTGGTTCTTGGCGAGCGCGATGGCGGTCGCAACGGCGAGCGGGATGCCCTTATAGGCGGGGCCGATGAGCGTTTTTGCTTCCACCTTATGTTCGAGGAAGCACTCCGCGTAATACTCGCCGAGCGCGGCGATCTGCGTGCCCGTGCGGTATTTGCCCGCGTTGATGAAGTAGGGCGCCTTGCGGCCGCTCTTTAAGGTGAAATCCCCAAAAAGGAGCACCTCGTTCTCCACCATGAACTGAATAAAGCGCTGTTTGTACGATAACATGATATCCTCCTTTTAATTGAGCGTGAGCGTTCCCGTGAGGGACGCGGCTTTTTCGATGCCGTGACGGTCGCACCAGTCGTTGAGGGCGGCGATGATCTTGGGGCAGGCGCGGGTATCGGTAAAGTTCTGCGTCCCGACCTGCACCGCCGCGGCGCCCGCCATCATGAATTCGACGGCATCCTCCGCACAGGTGATGCCGCCCATGCCGATGACGGGGATGGTGACGGCGTGCGCAGCCTCGTACACCATGCGCACCGCGATGGGCTTGATGCCCGCACCCGACACGCCGCCCGTATTGTTGGCAAGGACGGGACGGCGGCGCTCGATATCGATCGCCATGCCCGTGAAGGTGTTCACGAGGGAGATGCAGTCCGCGCCGCCGCGCTGCGCCGCCTGCGCGTTCGCCGCAATGCTCTCCACGTTGGGCGAGAGTTTGACGATGAGCGGCGTATTGGGGCATTTTGCCTTGGCGCGGGCGGTGATTTCCTCGATGTTCTCGGGACGGATGCCGAACGCCATCCCGCCGCACTTGACGTTGGGGCAGGAGATGTTGAGCTCCAAAAAGTCGACGAGCCCGTCGAGACGGGCGCACACGCCCTCGTAATCCTCCAAAGTGCGCCCCACCACGTTGGCGATGACGCGCGTCTTTTGTTTGAGCCACGCAAGATCTTCGGCGATGAATTTTTCCACACCGGGATTTTGCAGCCCTACGGCGTTGAGGATGACGCCGCGGCTCTCGGCGATGCGCGGCACGGGGTTGCCCGCCCACGGGACGAGCGCGATGCCCTTGGTCGCCACGCCGCCCAAACAGGAAATATCGTAGATCTCGTCGAACTCCCGCCCGAACCCGAAGGTGCCCGAGGCGGTGATGACGGGATTTTTGAGCGTTTTTCCGCAAATGGTCACAGACAGATCAGCCATATCCCCTCCTTACAGCACCACGTCCGAGATCTCAAAGACGGGACCGTCCTTGCAGACGCGGGCGTGTTCGCCGTTCGTCTTGTCGCACACGCACACGAGGCATGCGCCGATGCCGCAGCCCATACGCTCTTCCAGCGAGACGTAGACGGGCACGCCCTTGCCTTCCATCGCCGTTTTCAGCGCGCGCAGCATGGGCGTGGGGCCGCAGGCGAGCACGACGTCGGGCCGCACCGCGTCGTAGTCGCGCATGAACGCCTGCACCGCCGTACCGTGGAAGCCGACCGAACCGTCGTCCGTTGCGACGACGAGCTTTTCGCTGCGGGCGAGCTCGTATTCCATGCAGATGGCGGCACGGTTGCGGAAGCCCATGTACGAATAGACGTGCTTTTCGCCGCAATAGGCGCGGATGGCGGCGATGAGCGGGAAGATCCCCACGCCGCCGCCCACCACGGCAACTCTTTTTTCGTCCTCTTTGACGAAGAACCCGTTGCCGAGCGGCAGGAGCACGGAGAGCTTTTCGCCCTGTTTATATTCGCGCGCCAGCGCCCGCGTACCCGCCCCCTTGAGCCGGTAGCAGACGGTGATGCGCTCTCCCTCCGCCTTGCAGACGGCGATGGGACGGCGCAGCGGGAACCCGCCGAGCCCGATCATGCAAAATTGCCCCGGGCGGACGGCGATCTCGTCCTCCGTGGCAAAGGTGAGCGTATACACCTCGTCGGCGATGCGCTTGTTTTCGAGAACGGTCGCCGTTACTTCGCGCATATTTCCCCCAAAACGGACGCAAGGTCCTCCTTCATCGCGACGCACGCCGCGCGTGCCGCATCGTAATAGGTCCCGCCGTTCTTTTTATAGGCGGTGAGGATGCCGCGCGAATTGTTGACGACGCCGCCCAGCCCGCGCGCATCAAAGCAGTTTTTGAGCATCTCCGCCTTGCCGCCCTGCGCACCGTATCCCGGGATGAGGAAAAAGGTGTGTTTGAGCCGCTCGCGCAAGATCTTTGCCTCGGCGGGATGCGTCGCTCCCACCACGGCGCCCACGGCGGAATAGCCGTACGCGCCGACCATGTCCGCGCCCCAGCCTTCGACCATGTCCCCCATGCATTCAAAGACGGTGCGCCCGTCTTCGAGACGGAGATCCTGCAGCTCGCCCGAGGAAGGGTTGCTCGTTTTGACGAGGATAAAGAGCCCGCGGTCGAATTTTTTGCAGTCGTCAAGGAAGGGCTGCACGCCGTCCGTCCCCAGATACGCGTTGACGGTGAGGAAATCGCAGCCCGCGACGGAGACTTCCTCCGCCCCCAAAGCCGTTTTGCCGAGGTACGCCGCCGAATAACGCGCCGCGGTGGAGCCGATATCGTTGCGTTTGCAGTCGGCGATGACGACGAGCCCCGCCTGTTTGGCGTATGCGACGGTATCGAAAAAGGCGCGCATGCCCTCCGCCCCGTATTGTTCGTAATAGGCGATCTGCACCTTGACGGAAGGCACGATATCGTACACGCTGTCAACGATCGCGCGGTTGAACGCGAAGATGGCGTCCGCCGCGGCGGCGCACGTCGTCACGCCCGCGCGCATCTCATCGGGCAGATAGTCGAGCTGAGTATCCAGCCCGACGCAGGTGGGGTTTTGTTTTTCGGCGATCTTTTGGATGAGCGTATCGATGATCATGGTCTTCTCCTTTTTCATGCGCTGTATTTGACGTCGCCGTCGACGACGGTATATCTGATCTTGCCGTACACTTCCCTGCCCGTGAACGGCGTGTTTTTGCCCTTGGATACGAAATCTTTGGGATCGATCGTCCACGCTGCGTTCAGGTCTGCGATCGTGAGGTCGGCAGGTGCGCCGACGGCGATCGCGCCCCCCTCGAGGGAGAGGATGGCGGCGGGATTCGCGCTCATTTTTTGCGCGAGTTCGCAAAGCGTGAGCGCGCCGCCTTTGACGAGCGCGGTATACGAGAGCGCGAACGACGTTTCCAGCCCGCTGATGCCGAACGCCGCCAGCGCGTATTCCACGTTCTTATCGTCGAAGTGGTGCGGCGCGTGGTCGGTGACGATGCAGTCGAGCGTGCCGTCTTTGAGCCCTTCGATCACGGCGAGGCGGTCCTTTTCCTCGCGGATGGGCGGATTGACTTTGGTATTGGTATCGAAGGATGCGATCACTTCGTCGGTGAGCGTAAAGTAGTGCGGGCAGGTCTCCGCCGTGACCTGCACGCCGCGCGCCTTCGCCTCGCGGATGAGCTGCACGCCGCTGTATGTGGAGACGTGGCAGATGTGCACGGGCAGCGAAAGGCTCTCGGCAAGGCAGATCTCGCGGGCGATGATGATATCTTCCGCCGCGCGGATGCTCCCTTTGAGCCCCGTGAGCGTCGAATAGTACCCTTCGTTGACGACGCCGCCGTCGACGAGCGCGCCGTCCTCGCAATGGCACAGGCATTTGAGCCCGAAGTCGGAAGCGTACTGCATGGCGAGCGACATCATCTTGGCGGAAGGCACGCTCTTGCCGTCCTCCGAGATGGCGACGGCGCCCGCCGCCTTCATGGCGCCGATGGCGGCGAGGTTGTTCCCCTCCTGCCCCTCGGTGATGGCGCCGACGGGATGCACCTTGCACAGTCCCACCTCTTTGGCGCGGTTTTTGATGTAGGAAACGACCACCTTGTTATCGGTGACGGGTTTGGTGTTGGGCATGCAGCAGACCTGCGTGAACCCGCCCTTGACGGCGGCGCGGCTGCCGCTCAAAATATCTTCCTTCTTCTCAAAACCGGGCTCGCGCAGATGCACGTGCATATCGATGAGCCCGGGGAACACGGTGAGCCCCGTGCAGTCGATGCCCTCGCCTTGGATGGAGGGCGCGATCTCGGCGATCTTGCCCCCTTCGATGCGGATATCCGCTTTTTTCACGCCGTCCGCAAAGACGACTTCGGCATTTTTTACGATCATATCTCCTCCTTGGTGAGCAGGAACAAGATCGCCATGCGCACGGCGATGCCCGAGAGCACCTGCTCTTCGATGCGGCTCGTGTCCCCGTCGATGAGCCCGCTCGTAAGTTCCACGCCGCGGTTGACGGGACCGGGGTGCATGACGAGCGCACCCTTTTTGGCGTATTGCATGATCTCCTCGTTCACGCCGTAGAATTTGGCGTATTCGCCGAGCGAAGGGAAGTTCCCGCCGTGCTGGCGTTCGAGCTGGATCCTGAGCCCCATCACCACGTCGGCGCCCTCCACCGCCTCCTCGCGGGAACGGCACACGACGGCGCCCATTTTATCGATCTCGGCGGGCATGAGGGTGCGCGGGGCGAACATTTTTACGGTCGCGCCCATCTTCCTGAGCCCGAACAGATTGCTCTTTGCGACGCGGGAATGGCGGATATCGCCCAGGATCGCCACGGTGAGCCCTTGGAGCGAAGGGAAATTCTCGCGCATCGTGAGCATGTCCAAAAGCGCCTGCGAAGGGTGCTCGTTCATGCCGTCGCCCGCGTTGACGACGTGCGCCTTCACCGTTTTTGCGAGCAGCGCGGGCGCGCCGCCCATGGGATGGCGGATGACGATGACGTCGTTCTTCATCGCATCCAGCGTCTTGCCCGTGTCCACGAGCGTCTCGCCCTTTTGCACGGAGGAGGACGCCGCGGCGATGTTCACCACGTGCGCGCCCATGTACTTGGTGGCGAGCTCAAAGCTGCAGCGGGTGCGGGTGCTGTTCTCGTAAAAGAGCGTCGTGACCGACTTCCCCTGCAGATGCGGCAGCTTTTTGATGTTCTGACGGAGCAGCTTTTTCATGCTCATGCCGACGGTGAGGATCTCGTCGATCTCTTCGGCGTCGAGCTCGTAAAGCCCTAAAACGTCCTTGTGCTTCAACATCCGTTCACTCCTTTTTGGTGATCGTAAGCGCATCCTCTTTGCTCCCGAGCTCGGTAAAATGCACTTCGATATATTCTTCCTTGGATGTGGGGACGTTTTTCCCCACGAGATCCGCCCTGACGGGAAGTTCCCGCCCGCCGCGGTCTACGAGCACCAACAGCATGATCTTTGCGGGCCGTCCCAGACAAAAGAGCGCCTCGATGCCCGCGACCGCGCTCCTGCCCGTATGCAGCACGTCGTCGCAGAGGACGACCGTCTTCCCGTCGAGCGAGAAGCCGAGCTCGTTTTTGACGGCGTCGGGCAAAATAAAGGCGGAAACGAGATCGTCGCGCGTCATGGCGATATCCAGCCCCGCGCAGCAGGGCGCGCCCCGCCCCGACGCGGCGATCTCCCGCTGCAATCGGCGGGCGACCACTTCGCCGCCCCGCTTGACGCCGACGAGCACCACGTTCTCAAAGCCTTCGCAGCGCTCTTCGATCTCGTGCGAGAGCCGTACGATCGTGCGTCTGAGCCCCTCCGCATCCATCACGACGGGACCTTTTGCGGGCGTTTTTTGCATATCTGCCTCCTTTGCGGCACAAAAAAACGATCGTGCGCTGCCGCAAGACCGTTTTGTCTTCCCTGATCCATGAAAGCAAGGCGTCTTGTCGGCATCACGGTGCCGCTCTTAAAGAACTGCTCTTTTCCGTATCATGATAGTGTTTACAGTATACCACGCCGCCGCAAAAAAGGCAAGGGTTTCAGCAAATTTGCGTGAGAGAAAATTTGACTTTGTCGCAGGACGTGAGAAAGTACTCGATGCCCGCCTTTTCGCACTTCAACGGGAAGTAGCCGCTCCCGTGCAGGTGCCCGAACACCACTTTATCGACGCCGTTCTTTTCGAACAGCGCGGTAAAGAGGGTATCCTCCTTTTTGACGTTGAAAGGCGGATAATGGATGAGCGCGATGAGGGTATCCCCTTCCCGCCGTACCTTTTCCGCCTCCTGAAATGCGAGGCGGAAGCGCTCGGCTTCGCGCAGGTAGAGGGTGCGGTCGCGCTCGGTATAGTCGGCGCTCCCGGGGCACGTCCACCCGCGCGAGCCCGCGATCACAAAGTTCCCGAGCCTGACGCAGTCGTTCTACAAAAAATAAAAGCCTTCGGGCGCGGCGGCGCGCAGCCGCGTGATGCCGTTCCACCAATCGTCGTGATTGCCGCGGATGAGCACTTTTTGCCCTTTGAGGGGCGCCAGAGAGCGCACGTCGTACATGCCCTCCTCGGGCTTCATCCCCCAGGACGTATCGCCGCCGATGAGCACGATATCCTCCGCGGAGACCTTTTGCGCCCAATCGGCTTTGATTTTTTCGAAATGCCCTTCCCAGCCCTCGCCGAACACGTTCATCGGCTTTTCTTTGAGCCCCGAAAGGTGCAGATCGCTGATCGCAAATACCTTCATGGCAGATATTATAGCACACCGCGCGCCAAAAAGCAAATTTTTCGCCCGTGCGCAGACCCGCACGGGCGAAGATCGTAATGGTTATGCGTATGTGTGGACGGCAACCGCGATAAAGGCGATGATCGTTCCGAGCGCCACCGCGAGCCCGATCAAAAACACGACCATATCCAACGCGCGGTGCGTTTTTTTATCCTCCGCGGCAGGCTCTGTTCCGTTCTGCTCGGCTTCGCGGGCGGCTGCGCGCGATACCACGCCCCAAAGGAACATGCGGATGGCGACCACGGCGTACACGAGCCCGAGCTCCATCGCCGCGATCGCAAACACGATCGCAAGGATGAAGACCGCTATCCCGCCGATGACGGAGTTTTCGAACACGGACCCCGCCCAGATCTCCAGCCCCAGCGCCGCGCCGACTGCCGCGAGTATCACAACGATGGTCACGATACGCATGCCCGCGCCGCCCTTTTCGTAGCGGCGGATACCCGCGCGATGGCGGGTCTTGACCGAAAAGAACCATCTGAAAAAATTCATATTCCCCCTCCTCTGCATACACAATACACACTCAAATATTGTTCGATATATTGACAGCATCAGTGTATCATACGCGCGGGGGTTTGTCAAGATACATTTTTTCCCGCCCGCGCCGCGCTTATGGCACGGCGGAGCGCTTTGTACCACCGCCCCACGAACAGGGCGTTGAACCGATGGTCGCCGCGGTCGGTGAGGATGCGCAGGCTGCGCGTCAAAAAAGGGACGCCGATCTTTTCGACGGCGTATATCCCCGCGAGCGGGATCTCCACGATATACGCCTCCCCCGCGGCAAGCCCCGCCTCAAAATAAAAGCGCGCGTCGGTGAGCACCGCGTCGCCCGGGACGAAGTGCGCGTACCTGCCCGTGGGAAGATAGTCCATCATCCCCCGTTTGATCACCGTCTCCTCTGCCCGCAGACGGAATTTTGCGCGTTTTGCCTTGCTCACGCTCCCTCCTTTTTGGGCGCGCGCACCATGCGGTAACAGGGCACGTCCATAAAGCCCGCATACGTTTCCTCGACGGCAAAGCCCAGCCCCTCGTAAAGGCGCACGGCAGCCGTGTTCGCCTTGACGGCTTCCAGACGGTACGTTTCGTCCTCCCGCAAAAGGGCGGTCAGCATGGCTTTCGCCACCCCCTTCCCGCGGAACGCCCCGTCCACGCACACGTTGGCGATGTAGACGCCCTCCTTCTCCCGCTCGAGGGGAAGATAGTACGCCCCGTACGTGCGGGCGGCGTGTTCATCCGCAACGTATCCCGCCCGCGCAAAGCACGCGCTCATCTCCGCGCAGGAGATGCGGATGGGCGTCCGCTGCGCCACGACGATGCCCGCGATCTTCCCGTCCGCACGGGCGACGGTGATGTTCTCCGCGCGGTACAGCGTGTCCGCCGCCATCATCTCGCCGAGGACGGCGATCGCCGCGGTGAGATCGCCGCGGTACATATACGGGAAGATATAGTCGTCCGTCGCGTAAATGAGGCGCGCGACGGCGTCTTTATCGTCCTCTTTTGTCATTTTTCCGATGGTCAGCTGCATGCGAGGACGCCTCCTTTTAAGCCGTATACGCGCTCGTAGATCTGCCGCACCACTGCCTGCGTGCGCGCGCCGAGGGGCGCGGGGCAGCTCAGCAGCAGCAGCGGGAGCGGCGCGTCCCCCTCGCGGTAGGGCGGCTGCAGATAGTCGACGGGATTGACGACAAATCCCAGCCGCTCGTAAAAGTGCAGACGGCGGATCTGATCGGGCGTACGGGGCGGCTCGATCTCGAGCACGAGCGCGCCGAACGCCGCCTGCACGGCGCGGACGGCGTCGCTCCCGTACCGCTTGCCGCGGAACGCGGGATACACCGCGATATGCTCCACGTATGCGCCGCCTTCGAGCTCCCATATCCCGATAAAGCCCACGTTCGCATCCCCGTCCGCAAGATGCATCAGCCGATACCCCTGCGCGTGAAACTGCGCAAAAAACGCATCCCGATCGCGGATCTCCTCCCGCGCAAAATTTTCCTGCATTCCCGCATAGATGGCGGGAAGTTCCTCCTCCCGCACCGCTTTGAGCGTAAGCATGCTCCGTCTCCTTATATCCCGACGGCGCCCAAGCGCCGCCGTATAAACGATAAAATTATACCAAACAACGCGGCAAATGGCAAGCGCGGGTACAGGCAGGAACGGCATTTTCCCGCCATTTCGCGGACGTTCTGCATTTTTCGAGCCGCGGAACGCGCGGCGGGAAGTTATAATGGTGAAAAAAACCGAGGTCCGTGATGTCCTTTCTGCGCTCCTTCCCCTACAAAAGCGCGGCAGCGTTGTGTGCCGCCGCGGCAGGCATGCTGCTCTTTGACCTTGCCCTCCCGCAGCAAACGCCGCTCGCCTTTTTGCTCCTTTACGCCATGCTCGCATGCGGTTTTTCGCCCCTTGCCTGCTGCCCGCTCTATCCGGCGGCGTCCGCCGTGTTCCTGTCCTTGCAGGCGACGCTGTGCTGCGCCTTGCAGGCGGCGTTCCTGCTGCTCGTCGCCGCCGTATACAAGCGCCTGCGCCGCCGCGCAGGCGCAGAGCGTATCCTGTTTGCCGCGCTGGCGCAGCTGCCTTACATATTTTTGTTCCCGCATGCGGGATACACCTTCTTCTCCCTGCCTGCGGAAGCGCACAAAGCCGTCGTTGCCGCGGGGATGCTGGCGGGATGCGTGCCCGCCGAGTACGCCGTGCGCGCCGTGACGCGCCGCCTCTTCCGCTGCCGCCTGACGGGCGCGGAGCACGTTTCGCTGTGTTTGTGCTGGCTGATCGCGGGCATGGGGGTGGGAAACGCCGCGGGGAGCCTTGCGCTTGCCGCCCTCTCGATGTGCGCGCTCGCCCTCTTTTCCGTCCTTTTGGGGAACAGCGCAGCCGTCCCCTTTTCCGTTGCGCTCTCCCTGCCGCTCTGCGCTGCCGAAGTGAGCCTGCTCCCCCTTGCCGTCTACGCCGTATTCGCCTGCGTCGTGCTCGCCGTCCTCCCGTACGGACGGCCCGCCGCCGCGCTCGCGCTGTTCGCAGCCTACCTTGTCCGCTGCCTGTTGACGGGCCTGTTCGCGCAGGATACGCTCACCATCGTCTTTACCCTGCTTGCGGGCGCGCTGCCCGCGGCTGTCTGCGCCCTGCTCCCCGCCTCCCTGATCAAACGCATCCGCGAAAGCCTGCTTTTTTACCGCGAACGCGTGCTGCCGCGCATCGCCGTCAACCGCAGCCGCCGCGCCGTGGGCGAGCAGCTGTACGAAGTCTCCGCCCTCTTCCGCGAGATCGAGAGCGCCTTTCAGACGGACGTGACGAACGAGGGCGACGAGAAAAAGCTCCTTGACGCGCTGAAAAAGACGTTCTGCGCAAACTGTTCCCGCCAAGCCGCCTGCTGCGAGGACGACGAGCCCCTCTCCCGCCTCATCCGCGTGGGGATGGCGAAGGGGAAAGTCAACCTCATCGACCTTCCCGACGCGCTCGCAAAGGGCTGCGCCAATGCGGCGGGGCTGCTGTTCGCCCTCAACAAACAGCTCGGGGAATACACCCGTTACGCCGCGCAGGAGAACGCCGCGCGGGAAGGCCGCAGGCTGCTCGCCCGCCAGGCGCACGGCGTGAGCGAGATCTTAAAGGAGATCGCCCTCGAACAGAGCGCCGAATACCCCTTTGCGCAGGGCGAGGCGGCGCTCGAACGCGCTTTGCAGGAGCACGGCATCCTCGGATCCGAGATCTTCACGTACGGCGAGGACGCCTCCTTTACCGTGAGCATGACCCTCCCCGACGGCTGCGATGCCAAGCGCGTCTGCCGCATCGCGGGCGAAGCGCTCGCCCTCCCCCTCGCCATCGCCGAGCGCATCCCGCTCACCCACGGACGGATGTGCCTCGTCCTGCGGCGCAAGCCCCGCTACGACGCCGCCTTCGGCATCGCCGCCCGTCCCAAGCAAGGGGAGATCCGCAGCGGCGACACCCATTCCGTACTGCGCATCGACGAACGGCGCTTCCTCGTTGCGCTCTCGGACGGCATGGGAAGCGGCGAAAACGCGCGCGACGTCTCCGCCCGCACCCTGTCCCTCCTCGAAAGTTTTTATAAGGCAAAGATGCCCTCCGAGACGGTGCTCGCCACCGTCAACAGCCTGATCGCCTTCTCCGCCGACGAGACGTTCTCCTGTTTGGATCTCGCCGCCGTCGATCTGGATACGGGGGAAGCCGACCTTGTGAAGATCGGCTCGCCCGCCGCCTTCCTTCTTTCGGGCGACGAACTGAAAATTTTGGAGGGCGCGTCGCTGCCCATCGGCATGCTCGAAGCCGTACACCCCGCCACCATGCGGCTGACGATGAAAGCGGACGACCACCTCCTCTTTATGAGCGACGGCATCCCCGCAGCCTTTGGTTCGACGGCGGATCTGTGCGCGTATCTGAGCGGGCTAAAGCCCGTCAATCCGCAGGCGCTCGCGGAGAACGTGCTCTCCGCCGCCATCGCCCGCGCCAAGGGACCCGACGACGACATGACGGTGCTCGCCGTCAAGCTCATCGCCACATAAAAGGGGGCATGCCGGATATCGGCATGCCCCCTTTTCGCCTGACGGTTCTCTTCGTATATCGGACATGGCGCCCGCGTTCATCGTATGAGGTCGCAGAGCGTGCAGCCGATCGCCTTGGCAAGGTCTTCGTACGCCGCCTCGATCTGCACCCCGACCTTCCCGCCGCTGAAAAAGATGACCTGTCCCGCGGCGGAGGCGTGCACGAACGTCGGGAACGCCTTCTTCATCCCGAGCGGCGAACAGCCGCCGTGCACGTATCCCGTGAGCGGGAAGAGCTGCTTTTGCGGAAGCATCTCCACCGCCTTTTCCCCCGCCGCCTTCGCCGCCTTTTTGAGGTCGAGCTCCGCCGCCGCGGGGATGACGAACACATAATATCTGCGCGGCGCCGCGACGGTGACGAGCGTCTTGAAGACGCGCGCCGCGTCTTCGCCGAGCGCGGCTGCCACTTCCGTGCCCGAAAGCGCGCCGCCCGCATACGCGTGCACGCGGTACGCCGCGCCGACGCGTTCCAAAATGCGCATGGCATTCGTCTTTTCCATCTTTCCTCCGTAAAAAGGCGCGCCCTACGGCGCGCCCGTATTCATACGATCTCGATCTGGCAGCTTTGCATGGTCGCAAGCGCCGCTTCATGCGCGGCGCGGCTCGTCCCCGCACACGCCGCCGCCACGACGCGGATCTCCGCCTCGGGTGCAGCCGCGCGGATGAGCAGCGCGTTGGAGACGACGCAGATATCCGTGCACACGCCGCACAACACGATCTCGTCGAACGCAGCGGCGTAAGCGGCGAGCGGCAGGCTCCCGAACGTCCCCTTGTCGAACACACGCGCGCCCGCTCTGTACACCGCGGGCAGGATCTCCCACCCGTGCGTTCCCTCGATGCAATGCGGAACGGGCAAATGCTTTCCTTCGTGCGTGTCGAGATAATCGCTTTGGTGGGTATCGCGCGTATACACGACTTCTTCCGCGGCGGCGACGAGCGCCTGTACGCGGGGCACTGCCGCACGCGCCTCTTGGGAGCCGAGCGCGCCGTCCACAAAGTCGTGCTGCATATCCACCACAACGAGCAGACGCTTTATCCCAGGCACTTTTTCAGCTCCTTTATGAGCAGATCCGCGATATAGCGGCATCCCCTGTGCGTGGGATGCACGCCGTCCGTCGCGAACTGCGCGGGATCGATGTCCTGCGTCACGCCCGTGAAGATCTCGTCCACGGGGATGAGCGGGAGCGCATATGCCTTGGCGATCTCGCGGATGACCTCGTTGAAGCGGTTGAGGAAGGGGCGGAAGCGCTGTTTATCCCCCATCGGCAGCACGTACGGCTGGATGAGGAAGAGCTTGGCACCCGTCGCAAGGATGGCGTCCACGATGCCCTGATAGTTGGCGCGGAACGCCTCGGGCGTGACTTCCTCCCCGCGCGAGAAACGGCACCATACGTCGTTGATGCCGACTGCGAGCACCACATAATCGGGATGCTCTTCGACGACGTCCCTTTCGACGCGCGCCAAAAGTTCCTGCGTGCGCTCTCCGCCGTTGCCGCGGTTGACGAACGTGAATTTGGTATCGGGATAGAGGAGCCTGAGTTTCCCGGCGGCGATCTTGACGTATCCGACGCCGAGGTCGTTCGGGTCCATATGATCGCGTCCCGATTCCGTGATGGAATCTCCGAAAAATACGATCTTGACGGCAGGGGTCTCGTTCTGCATTTCTTCGCTCATACGATCCCCCTTTACTTGCCGTACTTGTCCTGATAGGCTTTCAGGCATTTTTTGACGATCTCGACCGCTTCGTCGCGGTGCGCGATCTCGCGGACGGTCGTCTTTTTGTGTTCGAGCGTCTTATAGACCTCGAAAAAGTGCATCATTTCCTCAAAGATGTGCTTGGGCAGCTCCTCGATGTCGTGATAGCCGTTGTAGGTGGGGTCTATGAAGGGAATGGCGATGATCTTCTCGTCGAGCGCGCCGCTGTCCACCATCTTGATGACGCCGATGGGATAGCAATGCACGAGCGTCATCGGGAAGATCGCCTCGTTGCAGAGCACGAGCACGTCGAGCGGGTCGCCGTCGTCGGCAAACGTGCGCGGGATGAACCCGTAGTTGGACGGATAGACCGTCGAAGTGTACAACACGCGGTCGATCTTCAAAATACCCGTCTCTTTGTCCAGCTCGTACTTTGTCTTGCTGCCCTTGGGGATCTCGATGAGCGCTTCGAAACTCGTCGGGGTGATGCGTTTGGGGTCGATATCGTGCCAAATATTCATAGCATATCTCCTTATATTCCCTTGTTCTCAATATAGCATTCCTATTTTACCATACTTTCCGCGCCGCCGCAAGATGCTGCAAGAATTTTTTCGCATTTTTTTCAAATTCGCGAAAATATGCTTTGACAAGCCGCGCCGAATATGATATATTGATATGGCATTTATATTTTGAGCCACGCATGCAGAAGTACCCAAGAGGCTCAAGGGGCTCCCCTGCTAAGGGAGTAGTACCGTTATAGGTAGCACGAGTTCGAATCTCGTCTTCTGCGCCATATGGGAATAATACGAACTCTAAAACAGGGTTCGTATTATTTTTTGCCCGCGATTTCTTTGGCATGATCGTCCGCTTTGAATGATACTTTTTCCAGCCCCTCTGAATTTGCCTTTTCGGTCAGGCTATGGTAGCATAGTTCCTCGCTGACGTCAACGGCCGCAAAATCGTTGCTTAAACACCTATAAAAGACTTTTAGAGCCGAGTAAGGAAGAGTTTTCCTTGCTCGGCTCTTTTGCTGTCTATGAGGTTTTTACGCGATTTCTATGCAACGATTTTGGCTTTGTCCCGTTGACTTCCGCAGGCTTGCTATAAAGAATACCGACATTCACCGTCCTATGCACCTCCGCCTGTTGCCC
>CALVPW010000010.1 GCA_944354085.1 uncultured Clostridia bacterium
TACGGCTTTGCGGAAGCGCACACGACGTTCGGCATGATCGGCGTCAAGTGCTGGATCTACAAGGGTGAAGTCCTGAAAGCCGCAAAGAAGGCGGAAGGAGGCAAATAATGTTAATCCCCAAGAGAGTCAAGAGAAGAAAGCAGCACCGCCCCAACATGAAGGGCAGCGCGCAGAAGGGGAACTTCATCGCATACGGCGAGTACGGCCTCGTTGCCGAAGAGGCGGGATGGATCAAGTCCAACCAGATCGAGGCAGCCCGTATCGCAATGACGCGTTTCATCAAGCGCGGCGGTAAGGTGTGGATCGACATCTTCCCCCACAAGCCCATTACCCGCCATCCCGCGGAAGCCCGTATGGGTTCCGGTAAGGGCGGCGTCGAGTTCTGGGTCGCGGCAGTCAAGCCGGGCAGAGTGATGTTCGAAATGGCGGGCGTGAGCGAGGACATTGCGCGCGAGGCAATGCGTCTTGCGGCGCACAAGCTCCCCGTCAAGTGCAAGTTTATCAAGAAAGAGGCGGAAGTACCCGCCGAAAATACCCAGGAAGGCGGTGAAGGCTGATGAAAGGGAACGAGTTCAAGAACATGACCGACGCCGAGCTCACGAAAAAGCTCCAGGATCTCAAAAGCGAGCTTTTCAACCTCCGCTTCCGTCACGCTTCGGGACAGCTGGAAAACCCCGTCTCGATCAGAACGTGCAAGCGGAACATCGCGCGCGTGAACACGGAGCTCCGTGCACGCCAGGCGAAGTGAGGAGGACAGTATGGAAAGAAATCTGAGAAAGGAAATCGTGGGAGTCGTTGTCTCCGATAAGATGGATAAGACCGTTGTCGTCGCCGTCAGCGAGAAGCGCCCGCACCCCCTCTATAAGAAAACGATCACCTACACCCGCCGTTTCAAGGCGCACGACGAGGCAAACGAATGCGGCGTCGGCGACAAGGTACGCATCGTCGAGACGCGTAAGCTCAGCAAAGATAAGAACTGGCGCGTCGCCGAGATCGTCGAGAAGGCGAAGTAAGCGGGAGGAGAAGAGAAATGATACAACCTCAGACCAGACTCAAAGCAGCGGATAACTCGGGCGCGAAAGAGCTCATGTGCATCCGTGTGCTCGGCGGCTCCTTCAGAAGGAGCGGCAATATCGGCGACGTCATCGTGGCGTCCGTCAAGACGGCTACCCCCGGCGGCGCCGTCAAGAAGGGCGACGTCGTAAAGGCGGTCATCGTGCGCAGCGCGAAGGGCATCCGCCGTGCGGACGGCACATATATCCGTTTCGACGACAACGCCGCCGTCATCATCGACAGTCAGAAACAACCCAAGGGGACGCGTATCTTCGGCCCCATCGCGAGAGAACTGAGAGAGAAGGATTACATGAGAATCATCTCCCTCGCTCCCGAGGTCCTGTAAGGAGGCGCTTCCATGAAGGTAAAAGTCAACGATAACGTGCTCGTCATTACGGGTAAATACAAGGGCAAACAGGGCAAGGTTCTGAAGACTTATCCCGACGACAACCGTGTCATCGTCGAAGGCGTGAACATCGTGCACAAGCACGAGAAGGCGCGCCGTGCGAACGACACGAGCAAGATCGTCACGGAAGAGGCGCCCATCGACGTTTCCAACGTCGAAGTCGTCTGCGACAAGTGCGGCAAGGCTACCCGCGTTGCGCACACCGTCATCGACGGCAAGAAGGTCCGCATCTGCAAAAAGTGCGGCGCTTCGCTCGACAAGGCGTATGTCAAGAAGGTCAAGGCCCAGCAGGCAGCGGAGGAAGAAGCTCCCAAGAAACGCACCAGAAAGCGCAGCAAGAAGGCGGAAGAGACCGCTCCCGAGACTGCGCCCGAAGGCAGCCAGGAATGAGGGCGGAGGATTAGGTTATGGCAGAGAAAAAGACGGCAGCTAAGGCTGCGGCAACAACGAAACCGGCGACGGAAGTCACGCCGAGCAGAGTCAAAGCGCTCTACGATACCGAAGTCGTCCCGTACCTCATGAAGAAGTTCGGTTACAAGTCGGTGATGCAGGTCCCTCGCATCGAGAAGATCGTCATCAATACCGGTCTTGGCGACATCAAAGACAACCAGAAGTCCATGCAGATCACCGAGAACGAGCTCAAGCTCATCACCGGTCAGAAGCCTATCTACCGCAAGGCAACCAAGTCGGTCGCAAACTTCAAGGTCAGAGAGGGCATGAACATCGGGCTGAAAGTGACGCTCCGCGGCAGAAGGATGTACGACTTCTACGATAAGCTCGTCTCCATCGCGCTGCCCCGCGTCCGCGACTTCCGCGGCGTTTCGGACAAGGCGTTCGACGGCAGAGGCAACTATGCGCTCGGACTCAAAGAGCAGCTTATCTTCCCCGAGATCACCTACGATCAGGTGGAAAAGATCCGCGGCATGGACGTTTGCATCGTCACCACGGCAAAGACGGACGAAGAGGCAAGAGAGCTTTTGAGAGCGCTCGGCATGCCCTTCAAGAAGTAAGGAGAAGCAGACATGGCAAAGAAGTCAATGATCAACAAACAGCAGAAGGAGCCTAAGTTCTCGACGAGAGCGTACACGCGCTGCTCGATCTGCGGGCGTCCGCACGCGGTCCTGCGTAAATACGGGATCTGCCGTATCTGCTTCCGCGAACTCGCATACAAGGGGCAGATCCCCGGCGTGA
>CALVPW010000011.1 GCA_944354085.1 uncultured Clostridia bacterium
AAGTTCGTCTTTTTGCAGCATATAGCCGCAGCTGCCCTGCCGCTCGATGCGCCCCGCCGAAGGCTTCAAAAGCCCCGCGGCGAGCGACAATAAGGTCGTTTTTCCGCAGCCCGAGGGTCCGATGACGGCGACGAATTCGCCTTCGGATACGGTGAAGGAGAGGTCTTTTGCCGCCACGACCTCGCCGCGCACGGTGTGATAGATATGCGTTACTTTTTCGAATGTTAAAATGTTTTTCATCCGTCGTCGCCGCCTTTATGCGTTGAGCGCCTCGTACACTTCCTTCGCGTAAGAATTGTCGGTGAGGGCGTCAAAATCGGCGCGCCGTTCGAGTTCGCCCGCGCTCTCGATGATGTCCTGCAGCCGTTCGAAGCTCTCCTTCGTCATCGCCATATCGCTCACCCACGCGTCGATGGCGCGGTAACTTTCCACGCTCGTGGCGAGCGACGCGGCGGATGTGGAGGGGAAATGCGCCGTGAGATGCTCCGCCACGCGCGCCGCGTCCTCCGTCTGCGCATAGGCGATGCCCCGCATGACCGCACGCAAAAAGCCCTTGGCGGTCTCCTCGTTCTTATCCAGCCACGAGCGTTTTGCGATATAGCTCGTGTAGGGGACTTCTCCGCCCGCTTCGCCGACGGCAGCCACGATATATCCCTTGCCTGCCGCCGCGTATTCGGATGCGACGGGTTCGAACATCGTACAATAGTCTGCGGTGCCCGCCTCGAACGCGCCCGTCATCAGATTGAACGCGACGTCAAAGTTGAGGCGTATGTCGGCATCGGCAAAGCCGTGTTCGCGGAGGATGTATTCAAAGGTCATTGCGGGGACGCCGCCCTTCCTGCCCGCGAGGATCTCCTTGCCTTTCAGATCCTCCCACGAAAAGTCGGGCTCGGGGCTGCGGCCGACCAAAAAGGAGCCGTCCCGCTTGGTGAGCTGTCCGAATACGGTGGGAAGGTCGTTCGAGCCGCCCAGCTGTACGTAGATGGCGGCTTCGGGACCGCAAAAGCCGATATCCGCATCGCCCGAGAGCACGGCTGCCATCACCGCATCCGCGCCGCCGCCGTTGGTGAGCTCGATCTTGATGCCTTCTTCCTCGAAGTAGCCGAGGGAATCGGCAAGATACATGGGCGCATAAAAGACGGAGTGGGTGACTTCGTTGACTTTTAAGGTGACGGTGCCGTCGCTTTGGGAGGCGCAGGCAGAAAAGGGGAGCAGCGCAAAGAGCGCCGCCGTGAGCGTTGCCAAAAGTTTTTTCATGGTTGACTCCGAATTTCAAAGAATAATATATCGTATGCCCGCCGAAGAAGAATTGACATTGCTTGCAGAATGGTTTATAATGCCTTGTAAATACAATGGGTAGCTATGCGCCGCCCGCGCTCCGCCCCGCCGCGGAGACAATTTTGTTCGGAAAGAGAAAACCATGAAAGAGATGCAAACGACGTACGACCCCAAACAATTCGAAGAGAACATCTACCGCGCGTGGGTGGAGAACGACTGCTTCCGCGCCGAGATCGATCCCGTAAAAGTGCCGTTCACCGTCATGATGCCGCCGCCCAACATCACGGGGCAGCTGCACATGGGGCACGCCATGGATGAGACGATGCAGGACATCCTCGTCCGCTTCAAGCGGATGCAGGGTTATTGCGCGCTGTGGCTCCCCGGGACCGACCACGCTTCCATCGCCACCGAAGTCAAGATCGTGGAGCAGATGAAAAAGGAAGGGGTCACCAAAAAGGAGCTCGGGCGCGATGAATTCTTGCGCCGCGCGTGGGCTTGGAAGGAAAAGTACGGCGGCCGCATCATCGAACAGCTCAAAAAGCTGGGCTCCTCCTGCGATTGGTCCCGCCTCGCGTTCACGATGGACGAGAAGTGCTCCAAAGCCGTGCGCGAAGCCTTTTTCCGCCTCTATCAGAAGGGGCTCATTTACCGCGGAGACCGCATCATCAACTGGTGCCCCGGCTGCAAGACGGCGCTTTCGGATGCCGAAGTCGAGTATGCCGAAGAAAACGGGCACTTCTGGTACTTCAATTATCCCGTGGAAGGGGGCGGCTATATCACCATCGCCACCACCCGTCCCGAAACGCTTTTGGGCGATACGGCGGTCGCCGTCAATCCCAAAGACGAACGGTATGCGTCGCTCGTCGGCAAGACGCTTTTGCTGCCTTTGACCGACCGCAAGATCCCCGTCGTTGCCGACGACTACGTCGATCCCGCATTCGGGACGGGCGCCGTCAAGATCACGCCCGCGCACGATCCCAACGACTTTGAAGTGGGGCTGCGTCATTCCCTTCCCGTCATTCGCGTCATGAACGACGACGGCACGATGAATGCGCTTGCGGGACAGGCTTTTGCAGGGCTCGACCGCTACGAGGCGCGCAAAAAAGTCGTCGCCGCGATGCAGGAGCTGGGACTTTTGGTCAAGATCGAGGCGCACGCGCACAACGTGGGGCACTGCTACCGCTGCCATTCGACGGTGGAGCCCATCGTCTCCAAGCAGTGGTTCGTCAGCATGAAGCCGCTCGCGAAGCCCGCCATCGATGCGGTCGTGAAGAACAAGACGAAGTTCACGCCCGACCGCTTTGCCAAGATCTATTATAATTGGTTGGAAAATATCCGCGACTGGTGTATCTCCCGCCAGCTGTGGTGGGGGCACCGCATCCCCGTGTGGTACTGCGAGGACTGCGGCGAAGCCGTCTGCACGCGCGAAGGAGAGCCTGCCGTCTGTCCCAAGTGCGGCGGGACGCACCTCAAACAGGACGAGGACGTGCTCGATACGTGGTTCTCTTCGGCGCTCTGGCCGTTCTCCACGCTCGGCTGGCCCGACGAAACGCCCGATTTGAGCTATTTTTATCCCACCGACGTGCTCGTCACGGGGTACGACATCATCCCGTTCTGGGTGATGCGCATGATGTTCTCGGGCATCGAGCATACCGACAAAGTGCCTTTCCGCGACGTGCTCATTCACGGCTTGGTCCGCGACGAGCAGGGCAGAAAGATGAGCAAATCGCTCGGCAACGGCATTGATCCGCTGGAAGTGATCGCGCAATACGGCGCGGATGCACTTCGCCTGACCCTTGTTACCGGAAATTCTCCGGGGAACGATATGCGCTTTTCAGAGGAGAAGGTGTGTGCAAAC
>CALVPW010000012.1 GCA_944354085.1 uncultured Clostridia bacterium
CGACGACCTGTCCGCCGTATCGTTCGTGCGCCTTTAAGAGCGCGTCGAGCTCCTCTTTGACGGGGGAAACGGGCTTTTCCAGCAATACGTGATAGCCGAGTTCGAGCGCGCGGATGCACATGCGGACATGATCCCGATCCTGCGTGGCGATCACGAGGACGTCGCTCCTTTTTTGGGCGAAGAACGCCTGCTCGTCTTCGAACAAATTCTCTTTTCCCACGCCGAACGCCTCTCCGAAGCGCATAAGGCGGGCGCGGTCTTTCTCGCACAGCGCCGTGATGCGGAAGCGCTCCTTTTCCCCGTACATGATCGTCCCGTACGTGTCGCACCCGCGCGACCCGCAGCCGATGACGGATACCGTAAAAATACGTCCCATACCCTTCCTTTTCAGCGCGTTTGCCCCTTTTTGGCGCGGATGCGCTTGACCTCTGCCTCGTACCCGTTGTCGGTGGGCTGATAATAGGTGCGCCCTTTGAGGGCGTCGGGCAGATACTGCTGCGCGACCCACCCGCCGAAATCGTGCGGATACAGATATTTTTCGTGCTCGGCTTTCATCGCGCGGCTGCCGAAGGAAACGTCCTTCAGATAGGGCGGGATATCGTCGTCGCGGGTGCGCGTGGCGTCCTCCCGCGCGGCACCCATCGCCCGCACGACGGCGTTGCTCTTTTCCGCCTCGCAAACGTAGATGATCGCCTCCGAGAGCGGGATGAGCCCTTCGGGCGCGCCGAGATTGGAAAACGCGGTGAGCGCCGAAGTCGCCACAACGAGCGCGTTCGGATCCGCCATCCCGACGTCCTCCGCCGCGTGCACAACGAGCCGCCGCAGCACGAGCATGGGATCGCAGCCGCCCTCGATGAGGCGCATCGCATAATAGAGCGCCGCGTCCGCATCGCTCCCGCGGAGCGATTTGCAGAAGGCGGACAAGAGGTCGTAATACATATCCTCGTTATACGCGAGCGACTTTTTTTGGATGGACTGTTCGGCGTCCGCGAGCGTCACGCGGATACAACCGTCGGCGGCGGGCGGCGTGGTGAGCACGGCGAGTTCCAGAGCGTTGTAGGCGGTGCGCAGATCCCCGCCCGCCATTTCCGCGATGTGCGAAAGCGCCGCCTCCTCCACCTCTGCGGCGTATGCGCCCAGCCCTCTGCGCTTATCTTTGAGCGCTTTTTGGAGCGCGCCGTAGATCTCCTCCTTTTTCAGCCGCTTGAATTCGAACACGCGGCAGCGGGAGACGATGGCGGGCGTCATCGAGGCGTACGGGTTTTCCGTCGTCGAACCGATGAACACGATCGTCCCCTGTTCGATGGCGGGAAGCAGGGAATCGGACTGCGTTTTGTTGAAGCGGTGGCACTCGTCCAGCAAAAGATAGGTACGGCGGCCGTACATTTTGAGGTCGTCGCGCGCGCGTTCCACCGCCTTTTTGACGTCCGCCACCCCCGCGTTGACGGCGTTGAGGCGGATGAACGAGGCGTTCGTCTGCGCGGCGATCACGTTTGCGAGCGTCGTTTTTCCGCAGCCGGGCGGTCCCCAAAAGATGCAGCTGCCGAGCCTGTCGAGCGCGATGGCGCGCCGAAGAAGGCTGCCCGGCGCGACGATGTGCGTCTGTCCGATAAAATCGTCGAGCGAAACGGCGCGCATGCGTTCGGCGAGCGGCTTTGCTTTTTCTTCGTTGTCGTTGAAATCAAACAGATCCATAAAAACAGTATGTTATACGAGAAGTTCCTTGATCTTTTCGGCATTCTCCTTGCCGAGCTCGTATCCCTTTTCGTAGGCGAAATCGAGATTTTTCACACGGTATTGGCTCATGTCGCCGAGCGCGGGTTCCAGCCAAAGGTCGATGGTCCCCTTGCGTTGGCGCTGCTTGCGCTGCGTGATGCGCGTATCCACGATGTCGATATAGCGCAGCAGCGTATCGATGAGGTTTTTGGGCGGTTCGGCGCGCGCCGCCGTCAGATCGCCGAGCACGTCCACCGCCACCACGACGTCTGCGCCGAGCGCTTTGACTTCGCCTGCGGGCACACGTTCGAGCACGCCGCCGTCCACCAGCATCATGCCGTTAAGATTTTGCGGCGTGAACGCCCCCGGGATACAGCTCGAAGCGAGGATGGCGTCGATGACCTTCCCCTCGTTGAGTTCTACCGTCTTGCCGCCGATGAGATCGGTCGCCACGCAGGTGAAGGGGATCTTCAGGTCTGAAAACGTCGTTTCGGCGGGGCTATCCGATTCGAGGAGCTTGCGCGCCTTTGTAAAACGAAAGAGCCCGTTCGCGCGGATGGGATTGACGTTGAGCGACGCCACCTGCAAAAGTTTGAGCGAACGGATGCGCTCCTTGATCGTGGCGGGCGCGAGCCCCGCGCAATAACAGGCGCCCACGATGGCGCCCATCGAACATCCCGAAACGTACGAAACTTCGATCTCCGCCTCGTCCAGCGCCTGCAAAAATCCGACGTGCGCGACCCCGCGCGCACCGCCCGAACCGAGGGCAAGTCCCAATTTTTTCATAATCATTTGCTCCGTCTCGTATATTTTAGCGTGAAAACACGCATCTTCCGCACTTCTTCCGTCTTAACGCTTATTGCCTGCGCCGCATTTTCGGCGATGCTCCTCTTTCCCGCGCGCTATGCGGCGTGCGTCTTTTACGGCGTATCGCTCTGGGCGGTCAGCGTTCTGCCCGCCGTGCTCCCCTTTGTGTTCTTGACCGTGCTCATGGCGCGCCTGCCCGCCTTTTCGCGCCTCTTTTCCCGCCTTGCGCCCCTGTTCGGGCGCGCGTTCGGCGTTTCGGCGGCGGGCGGATGCACGGCGGTGCTCTCCGTCCTCTCGGGCTATCCCGCGGGCGCGCGCGCCATAGCCGACGGCTATATGCGGCGCTCGCTCGATAGACGCGAGCTCTTTTTCGCCGCATGCCTTTCCACCACGAGCGGACCCGCGTTTCTGATCGGAACGCTCGGCGGTCTCGCGGGCGGCGGCGCGGGATGGCGGCTGTTTGCCGCGCATCTTTTGGGCGTTTGGGGCGTCGGGCTCATCCTCGGACGATTTGCCCGCAAAAAGTCATACCCGCCCGTATATATATCGCAAAATGCAAAAAACGCGCTCACGGAGAGCCTGCAAAGCGCCGTGCGCTCCGTGCTGTACGCGGGCGGTGCGATCGCCCTGTTTTATACCTTTGGATGCATGCTGACGGACGCGCTCGCGCCCCTGAAGCTCCCGCAGGATGCCGCGGCGTTTTTGCAGGGGCTCGTGGAGATGACCGCGGGCTGCATCTCCCTTCTCAAAGACCCCGTTCCGCTCCACATGGCGGCATGCGCCTTTTTGGTGACGTTCGGCGGCGCGTGCGTGCTCGTTCAGCAATGGGCGTTCCTCTCCGCGCTCCCGCTCTCCTGCGGGAGATTTTTGCTCGTCAAAACGGCGCAGGGGCTGCTTGCGGCGGGCGCGGCTTATCTTTTGGCGCTCCCGTAAGCACCGAGGATGCGGAAGGTACGGCACACGGCGCGCGCGCTCATGAGCGCGTTTTGGATGCGCACGTCGGCAAGATCGCCGTCGAATGCGATGTAAAAACGGTACTCCCCCGCCGCGCCGCGGATGGGGCGCGACTCGATGCGCGTCAGATTGATCTTATCCCGCGCGAAAGCCTGCAATAATGCCAAAAGGCTCCCCGGCCTGTGTTCGCAGACCGCGCAAAAAAAGACCGTCTCGCTGTGCGCGGGAAGCCCCTCCTCCCGCCGCCGCAGCCTGAAAAACTGCGTATAGTTTTGCTTTTCGTTGGCGATGTTCTCCGCGGAGAGCACGACGCCCGCGCGGCGGGCATGCGCCCCGACGATCCCTGCGCTCGTCTCGTCGACGAGGGACAAACTCTTGGCGGTGGAATCGGTAAAGACGCACTCCGCGTCCTTTAAGTGCGTTTGCAGATATTCCGAACACTGCCCGATCGCCTGTTCGTGCGAATAGACGCGGCGGATCTCGGAAAGCCGAACGCCCGCCTTCGTTGCAAGGCGGTGATCGATCGCAAGCACCGTCTGTTCGACGGCGTACACTTCCTCGCGCGCCATTAGGTCGAGATTTTGCAGCACGCCCCCTTGGATGGCGTTTTCGATGGGGATCACGGCGTCCTCCGCCTCGCCCGAAGTGAGCGCGCGGAATACTTCGGGGAAATTTTTACAGAGCAGGACGCGGCTCTCGGGGCACAGCGTTTGCGCGGCGAGCTGCGAATAGCTCCCCTCGGGCCCCAGACAACTGACTGTTTTTTCGCCGTTCATACCGTCCTCCGTTCGTTTGGCGCAAACGCGCTTGGAACGCTTTACGCCTTCTCCGCAATGTCCATGATCAGCCGCTCGGTATCCGCCCAGCCGAGGCAGGGATCGGTGATCGACTTCCCGAAGACGATATCATGCTTCTGATTGCCCTCTTCGAGGAAACTTTCGATCATGAAACCTTTGACGATGCGCTTGAAATCGGCGTCGTACGTGCGGTTTTGCAGCACCTCCTCCACGATGCGGATCTGCTGGCGGAACTGCTTTTTGGAATTTGAGTGATTGGAATCGATGACGACGGCGGGATTTTTGAGCTCTCCCGACGTCTGATACCCCTCAAAGACCTGCATGACCGTCTCGTAATGGTAGTTGGGGATATCGTTGCCGTAATGGTCGACGCGCCCGCGCAAAACGACGTGCGCGTATTCGTTGCCGCCCGTGGCGACCTGCCAGTTATGATATTTGAACACCTGCGGGCTCTGCGCGGCGTACACCGAATTGAGGGTGACGGGGATGCTCCCGCCCGTGGGGTTTTTGATGCCGACGGGCAGCTCGATCCCGCTCGAAACGAGGCGGTGCAGCTGGTTCTCGCTCGAACGCGCCCCCACCGCGATATACGTCAAAAGATCTTCCACGTACGCGTAATTTTCGGGATAGAGCATCTCGTCCGCAGCAGAGAGCCCCGACTCGGCGATGGCTTTGATGTGCAGATCGCGGATGGCATAGATGCCTTTTAAGATGTTCTCGCGGTTTTCGGGATCGGGTTGGGAGAACATGCCCTTATACCCCACGCCCTTGGTGCGCGGCTTGTTGGTGTAGATGCGCGGGATGAGCACGAGCTTTTCCTTGACGCGCTCGTTGAGCCGCCCCAGCCTGCGCACATATTCGAGCACGGGCGCCGCCTCGTGCGCCGAACACGGCCCCACGATGACGAGGAGCTTATCGCTTTTTCCCGCGATCACGTCCTTTGCAATCGCGTGGAGCTCGGCTTTGACGGCGGCAAGGTCCTTGGGCAGCGGCCGTTCACATAAGATCTCTTCCGCAGAGGGGATCTCGATCTGTTTTTCAAACATTTGTCTCTTCCTTTTGCCGTATGAATTCGTACACCGCCGCGGGCACGTATTCCTTGTAGGGTTTGCCGAAGGCGATGCAATTTTTGACGAGTGTGGAACTGACGTGCAGATGCTTTTGCTCCGCAGGCAGATAGATGGTCACGAGCGCGTCGCTCAGATCGCGGCTCGCGTAAAAATCGGCGTTCTCGTATTCGAAATCCACCGTGTTGCGGATGCCCCGCACGTAAAAGGGCGTGTCCTCCTTTTGGAGGAGGTCGACGATGACCCCGTCCCAGCGCAGCACGCGCACGCGCGGCTCGCCGCAAAAGACGGCGCGGATCATCTCGACGCGCGCATCCGCATCGAACATGCAGTGTTTTTGTTTGTTCTCCGCCACGGCGACGACGACCTCGTCAAAGAGGCGCAGGCTCTTTCGGACGGTATCCTCGTGCCCGACGGTAAACGGGTCGAACGTGCCCGCAAAGACGCATTTTTTCATACTTCACCCCCCGTTTCCCGCAGCAAGCGGAAAAACGCGACTTTCGTCCTGCCGTAGCGGCGCAGATCGAAGCGTTCCCAGCCAAGCGGCGCCTCCTCTTCGCGCTCGCTCTCGTAGATGACGGCGCCGTCCTCTTCGAGCAGCCCGCGCGCGGCGATCTCCTTTAAGATCTCCGCCGCAAAGTCCTCCTTGTAGGGCGGATCGCAAAAGATGAGATCGTATTTCCCCGTCTCGCGGGCGAGGAAGGCACGGTGATCGAGGTTGCAAACGCGCGCTTTTTCGCGGAGCGCCTTCAGATTTTTTTCAAGGACGGCGATGCTGTCCTTGGAAACGTCGTTGAACACCGCCTCGCGCGCCCCGCGCGATAAACTTTCCAGCCCGAGCGCGCCGCTGCCCGCGAACAGATCGAGCACGCGCGCGCCTGAAAGACGGGGCGTGAGGATCTGAAAGAGCGATTCTTTGACGCGGTCGGGCGTGGGACGCACGTCCATCCCCGCGAACTGCGCCAGCACCCTGCCGCGGTGTTTGCCTGCGATGATCCTCACGAACGGCGCCCCTTCCCTTTGATGGCGTTGATCTCCTCGGTGCGGCGGCTCTCTTCTGCCTTTTTGCGGCGCTCATACATGGCGCCGACGATATACGCGATCCCCGTGACGAGGACGGGCAGCAAGATCATGAGAAGCGACCAGCCGCCGCTCACGGGCGGATACGCCCACTCCTGATCCCCCGGCCACACGATGCCGCGGTACCATTGAATGGGCAGGATCGCCCATGCGGCGAACATATCGAGCACGACTTCCGCCCACCGCCACGTGGCGGAGAAGATGGCAAGGAACCCGAAAAGAAGGACGGGAAGCCCCACGTAAAACCCGATGAGGAAGCCCTTCCACACTCTGTACTCCTGTTCGGGGCGGTGATCCCCGCCCGAGACGATGCCCATCCGCATGTTCTGACGGTGCAGACAGCCCGTCAGATAGGAATCGTAGTGCATCTTCCCGTATTGAAAGGCAAGGTGCACGTTAAAGAGCGCGCCGCCCAGGATGCACACGCTCCCGAGCGCGATCTCGTACCACGTGATATCCTCCGAGAGCGCCTGCAGCGCGAGCGCGATGAGGCTCATAAACAGATACATCATGCAGGGCGTGACCGCGCGCAAAAGGCATACCTTTTGCACGCGCCAGAAATGCCGCATGGGCGTATCGGGTTTGCGCGTCTTTTGTTTTTTGGGTGCTTCGTTTAACATACGACCTCCGCGGGCGACGCCCGCTCGTTTGGATTTTTCGTTCAGAATAACGTAACGCCGCATTCCGTCACGACGGCTTGCAGCAAAATATCGTGCGCCTCGCGGGGAAGCTCGTCCGCACGCTGCGCCTCGTAACACAGCCCGACGCGCACAACGGAGGGATGCGCCGCAAAATAGCGGTCGTAATACCCGCCGCCGCAGCCGAGCCTGACGCCTGTCCCGTCCACCGCAAGCAGCGGAACGAGCGCCACGTCGCAGGGCGTATCCTCCCCCTGCAGGGGCGCGGGGATACCGAACACGCCGCGTGCGAGCGCGCCGTACGGCGCCGCGGTCATGACGCCGCCCTCGATGCGCGGCAGGCACACGCTTTTCCCCGCTTTGAGAAGGGCGCGGATGATGCGCGCCGTTCCCGTTTCGCTGCCGACGGCGTGATAGACGAAGAACCGCTCCGCCGCCCAATACGCAGACGCGCGCAGCGCGCGGAACACGGCTTCGTCCTTATCCTCTGAGCGCGCCGCCGCACGGACGGCGCGAAAATGCGCCCGCAGCGCCCGTTTATCGCACATATCTTTTCTCCGCCCCGCCGCCTGCGCGGACGAGGACTTCGTATGCCGTCGTCTGATGCTCGCGCGCGTATGCCTGCGCGTCGTCGAGCACGCATACCCGCCGCCCGAACGGCATCGCGCCTTCGCGCACGCAGGCGTCCATGCAGAGCGCCCCCTCGGCGCCCAGCCCGCCCGAACGGAAAAACCCGTCCCCGTAGCCGACGCGCAGCGTGTGCACATCCTGATAGCGGCGCGCCGCCCGCTGATAGCCAATCCCGCCCCCTTCCGCCTTGCAGCCGTGCGAGACGTAAGCGTAGATCTTCATGGCGGGCCGTACGCGGATACGCTCCGCGCCCTGCGGGAGATACCCGTAAAGCCCGAGCCCCGCGCGCACGCAGTCGTACGCGGCTGCGCCCGCGGCGATGCCACCCGTGGCGCAAAGATGGCGCAGCGCCGCGGGAAAGCGTTCCCTTACACAAGCGGCGGCAGCCGAAAACGCCGCCTCCTGCTCCCTTCGCGCCGCCGCGCAGCTCGGCTCGTAAAAATGCGAGAACACCCCTTCGACCGCGACCTTCGCCTTGATGCACGCCTCCACGGCGGCAGGCAGCGCGGAAGGCGAAAAGCCGTAGCGGTTCATCCCCGTATTCACGGCGAGATGCGCCCGCACGCCGAGCCCTTTCAAAAGCCGCAGCGCGGAAAACGATGTCGCGGCGACCGTCAGTCCGAGCGCGTGCGCCCTGCGCGCCTCGGCGCGCGTCATCGGCGGCGTGAGCACGAGGATATCCTTTTGCACCCCGCCGTGTACGAGTTCCGCCCCTTCCTGCACGGTCGAGACGGCAAACATGCATACCATGTCCGAGAGCGCCTCGCATACGGCACGCGCACCGTGCCCATAAGCATCGTCCTTGACGACGGCGATGAGCGGCGCGTTTGCCACGCGGATGAGCGCGCGGGCGTTCGAACGGATCGCGGAGAGCGATACGACGGCAAGCGTACTTTGCATACCGTCATCGTATGCGGACGGACAAAAAGCCGTTACGGCTTATACACGAACCTGCGGCAGTGCTCGCACTCGATGACGTTCCCGCCGTCCAGCCTGCCCTGCTGCGCGAGCGGGAAGTCCATCCCGCACACGCACCTGTCGCCGTTGAGCGGTACGATGATGGGGAAGATCTTCTCCTTGCGCTTTTGCTGATAGCGCGCCATCACGTCCTTGGGGATGGCTTTGGCGATCTCTGTAAGTTTTTGCTGCAGCGCCTCTGCCTCGGCGGCGTGTTTGCTTTTGAGCTCCTTGAACTTTTTGCTGTATTCTTCGCCCTGTTTTTGCATGGCGATGGTCTGCTTTTTCAGCCGCTCGTATTCTTCCGCCGCCGCGGTGACGTCCGCGGTGAGCTTTGCGAGCTCCCCTTTGACCATGCGCAGGCGCTCCAAAAGCTGCTGCGCGTTCTTTTTATAGAAGGAGACGTCGCCCCCTTCCTCGCCGATCATCTCGTCAAGATCGGCGTATTCCGCGATCTGACGGGTGATCTCCTCGGTGCGCTGCACAAGATCGTCGCGCAGGCGGCGGAGCTCCGCGGCGCGCTTGTCCTGCGCGTCCAGCTTCTCGCGGGCGGCTTCCATGAACTTTTTCGCCTGCATGAACTTTTTACGCTCTTCGCTTCCCGCCACCGACTGTTCGATCTTGAGAAGCTCCGCGTCTACCTTCTGATACTCCAAAAGCTGTTGTGATACTGCCATATCCGACTCCTTACATGAGGCGTTCGTCCGTGAACACGCGAACGCCCTTGATTTTTTGTTTGAGCGCCTCCGCAAAACGGAGGAAGCCGTACTGCTCCGACGCGTAATGCGTGAGCAGCACGAGATTGATGCCGCGCTCTATGAGCGCCGCCACGAGGTGATGCTTGCCGTCCGCCGAGACGAAGGTATCCGCCCCGTGTTCGGCGGCGAAGCAGACCGTACTCTCATCGAGACCCGCGCCGCAAAAGCTCGCCACCTTGCGGACGGGACGGTCGCCGTACACGACGACGCGCTGCGTTTGAAAGCGCGCCTTTGTTTGCGCCACGAACGCGGCGAGCGTCTGCTGCGGCACCTCGTACACCCTGCCGTAGCCGCCGCCCGTGAGCGGATGCATGACGGTGCACGCGCTGCCGCCCAAGCCTTGCATGAGCGATTCGTCGATGCCGCCCGGCGCCGCGTCGAGGTTGAGGTGCGCCGAGATGACCGAGATCCCCGCCCGCGCCGCCATGAGAACGGGATCTTCGGCTTTGAGGGAGGAAACGGGATAAAAGATGGCGGGATGATGGGTGACGATGACGTTCGCCCCCGCCGCCTTTGCCGCCTCGACGGCGCGCGCCGAAAGGTCGAGCGCGCACAGCACGCCCGTGACCTCCTCCCCCTGATCGACGAGGATGCCGCTGTTATCGTGAAAGCCGTACCGTTCGCAATATTCTTTGCTCAGGCGGAAGGGCGCGAGCGCGTCCACCGCCTCATAAACGTTCTTCGATCGCATCGATGATGCCCTCCAATTCATGACAGCGCTCCAAGAGCGCCTCCCGCCGCGTTCCCGCCGCCCCCGCGCGCAACCCCTCCCGCACGGCATGCGCTTCGTGCAGCAGCTTTTTTTTGAACGCGTCCGACGGCGAAAGCAGATTGTCCCGCCCGTAGCGGCATTCGAAGGCGGAATACTTTGTCCCGCCGTCGGCGCAGCCCGCGATCAGATCGTACCACTTGCCGTCCGAAAAGGTATAGTCGGCGGTGATGCCCGCCCCGCGCCCGCACAAAAACGCGCGCACCTTCTCGCTGTTTTTCATGGGCTGCAGCACAAAGGATGCGGGAAGCGCGGGCAGCCGCGCAAGGATGGAGACGATCTCCTCCCCGCCCATGCCCGCGATGAGCACGCAGTCGGGCAGCTCCCCAACGCCGTCCAGCCCGTCGCAGCAGACGGGGATGCACCGCCCCGCGGCGATCTCCTTTTGCATGAGGCGCGCGGCTTTTTTGAGCGACGGAGCGCTCACGTCGGTGATGTACGCCCGTTCGCACAGCCCGTTGTCAAAGGCGTACCGCGTACAATAGCCGTGATCGCAGCCCACGTCGGCAAGCACGGCGCAGCGCGGAAGATGGCTGCAAACGGTCTCGATCCGCCCCATCAGTCAAGAAAATCTTTGAGCTTTTTGCTGCGGCTGGGATGGCGGAGCTTGCGCAGCGCCTTCGCCTCGATCTGGCGGATGCGCTCACGGGTGACGTTGAATTCCCTGCCCACCTCTTCGAGGGTGCGGGGCTTGCCGTCGTCGATGCCGTATCTGAGGCGCAGCACCTTCTCCTCGCGCGGGGTAAGGGTATCGAGCACGCCCAAAAGCTGCTCTTTGAGCATGATGAACGCCACCGAATCGCCCGGCGTCTGCGTTTTGTCGTCCTCGATAAAGTCGCCGAGGTGCGAGTCTTCCTCTTCGCCGATGGGCGTTTCGAGGGAGACGGGATCTTGCGCGATCTTTTGGATCTCGCGCACTTTGGCGACGTCGACGCCCATCGCCTCGGCGATCTCCTCGGGCGAGGGTTCCCTGCCGTTCTCCTGCAAGAGCATGCGCGAGACGCGGGTGAGCTTGTTGATGGTCTCCACCATATGCACGGGGATGCGGATGGTGCGCGCCTGGTCGGCGATGGCGCGGGTGATGGACTGACGGATCCACCACGTGGCATACGTCGAAAATTTGAAGCCCTTCTGATAGTCGAATTTTTCCACCGCCTTCATGAGGCCGAGGTTGCCCTCCTGGATCAGATCCAAAAAGAGCATGCCGCGCCCCACGTAGCGCTTGGCGATGGAGACGACGAGGCGCAGGTTCGCCTCCGAAAGGCGGCGCTTCGCCGCCTCGTCCCCCTCCTGCATCTTGCGTGCGAGTTCGATCTCGTCGTCGCTCGACAAGAGGGGCACGCGGCCGATATCCTTCAAATACATTTTGACGGGATCGTCCAGCCCGATATCGGAGAGCGCCTGTTCGAACAGCTCCCTGTCGCGCTCGTCCTCGTCGAAGATGGAAACGCCCATCTCGGGCAGGTTTTTGTAGATCTGCTCGATCTGTTGGGGATTGAGGTCGTAGCGCTCCAAAATATCGCACAGGGCGTTGGTGGAGATGCTCCCCTTCATCTTGTAATCGCCCGCGATCTTTGCGATAAGTTCGTTGAGCTTTTCTTCGGTTACGTTCATGCGTCATGCCTCCCGCTTGGGTACGTTTTATTGAGATTTTTGAGTTGCTTGGTATATTCGGCGATGCGCACCAGGATCGCCCGCTTTTCCGCTTCGTCCGCGCCGTCGTAACGGGCGCGTTCCGCGGCGATGCGTTCGCTGAGTGACTTTTCGCGCAGCGTCTTCACGCAGTCGTAAAAATATTTTTCGCCCGCGGGCGAATCGAGATTGTCGCCGTAGTCAAGATTCAGGATCTCGGCAAGCTCGCCGTCGGCAGGCAGAAGATCGAAGATGCCGCTCGCCCGCACCCTGCCCGCCTTGCGCGCGGACGCCACATACAGCGCCACCGTGCGGTGGGTAGGATCGTCGAACGAGACGGAGGCAAGATCCAACGCCTCGGCATACGGCTTTGCGAGCAGGCACGCCGCCAGAACAAAGCGCGCCGCCTTTTTGCACTTGTCCGCATCGTCCTCTTTGGGACGCACGGGCTCTGCCGCCGTTTTGGGAATGGCGGGCGTATTTTCGAGGTCGCGCTGCA
>CALVPW010000013.1 GCA_944354085.1 uncultured Clostridia bacterium
GGGCCCCGATTTTGCCATTCTCGTGGCTTATAAATGAGGGGTGTTTTCGCATAGCCTCGGTGAAGTGGAAGAAAGAGCATAAAAAACTTATCGCCTGACCGTTGAAAAATGCCCGATGCCGTGGCTATTAAGTGAGGAACCTCTCGTTGGCTTTCATGAAAAATCAATGAAATAACCACAAAGAGATTATATTTTCGCCCGTGTATTTGCCTACCTATTGAGGAGGTGTTGGAGGGTCTTTCGGAGAAAGTTATCGGCACACCGTCAACTTTTACAATTTCGTGTCCTTGGATAAGTGAAGGGCTTTAGAGGAACGGTGCAGCTTCTCTCTTTGGCGTGGGCACAGAAACAATCAAACTTGGAGGAAACTTATGAGCAAGCAAACGATGATAAGGCCGCCGTAAACCGGCAAGCAAACTTTTCAGGGCTCCCGCAAAAGTATAGCCCACTATACTTCGTTCCGAAGTGTAGTGGGCTCTGCGAGGCTTTTTAACCAAGAAAAACGAGGAGGAAAATTTATAAGCTATTTAGTTTGTCACATGGAAAAGTATCACAAGACGGACATTGCGCCCATTGAACAGGAGAACGAGCGGGATGAAACCTATCGAGCAAGCAATCCGCAGATAGACCCCACGCGCACAGGCGGCAACTACCACATTGTCAAACGGCAGCGCAGCTACACGCAGTTCATCAACGATAAAATCGCAGTTCTTGACCTGCCGACCAAAGTGCGCAAGGATGCCGTGCTGATGTGCTCCTTTGTCGTGGGCTCGGACAGGAAATTCTTTGGCGAGCTATCGCCGAGCGAGCAACAGCAATTCTTTGCCGAGTGCACCCGCTTCTTCGCGGAGCACTACGGCGAGGGCAATATCATTTCTGCCGTCGTCCACATGGACGAAACCACGCCGCACTTGCACTTGAATTTGATTCCCATTGCGGGCGGCAGGCTGTGCGCGAAGAAGCTGTTTGACAGAAAGGCGCTTACCGCATTGCAGACCGACCTCTATCGGGAAGTCGGCGTGAAATGGAATTTGCAGCGCGGCAAAGAAGGAGGTCAGGCAAAGCACCTTGACACGGCGGAGTTCAAGGCGAAAAAGATTGTCGAACAGGCGCGCGGAGAAGCGGACAGCATCATTGCCGAAGCAGATCACAATGCGGAGCGCAAAGTTAAAATTGCACAAATTCATGCGGACGGCATCGTTTCGCAGGCGGAACAGACGGCGGAAAAAGCCAAGCAACAAGCGCAGGAGTATCTGGACGGCATCGTACAGAGCATCAAGGCGGAGCGCAGTAAGCCCACACCGAACCGAAAGCGGCAAGCCGAGGAAGAACTATCCGCTCTCCGCACGGAGAACGCCGCTCTGCGGCAATCGAAGGCTATCGCTGACCGCGACCGCAGCGACCTCTTCGAGCAACTGCAGAAAGCCGAACGGCGCGCCAAAGGCAAAGAGCAGGCATTCGGAATGGTGAGCGATATGCTCGCCGCCTACCCCGACGAGTTCAACGCTCTCTTAAACAAGTCACGCGCAAAGAGCTCCGCCCCGTCGTTCAAGTCAAACGGCAACGACCGCGGCGGCAAGTAAAACTGAATAAGCGAATACAAGGAGAAAAGCTATCGAGCAAATTACATAACAACGGGGAATGGCGAAAAGGAACAAAACGACAGGCACTTCAAGCTGCGAGCTTGACTCGCTCGCGCGGTTTCTGCTGCCCGCGATCCGCGCCTATATGGCGGACGAGGAAAACCAAAGAGCCTTTGAAAAGTGGCAGGCAGAACGCGCTTTACAATCAAATCGCAAGTAAGAATATCCGATTGGGAACATACGGATGACCGTGAAAAAAGTACGGTAAGAGGCCGCCGCTTGAATGCGCTGCGGAATATAAGTCTATTTATCAGATCATCAGGTTGCGCCGAAACTTATAAACCTTGATCAACGGTAGCGGCGGGCGCTTACAAAAAAGCACCCGCCGCTTAAATTATATAATACTCTTTATCACCTGAACTAAACCAACAATCAGTGAAATCGCCGTTCCAAATACACCTACTATACTTATAATTTGTACGATAGGGTGTTCATACAGCTTATTAATTTTGTATCTCCAAGATCTATTTTTAGTACAAAGTTTATTATCCCTCATTTTATAGAGAACCATATTGTAAAAGTTAACTTTACACATAGTAGATTTTAACATTCTAACATAATCGCCAGACTTAAACGCTGTTACTTCCTCATCGCCTGTCAAAAAATCACGGTGTCTGCCACCATTTAACTCCATGAGCCCTAATAATTTAGGATCATCTGCAAAATTAGAACCATACTTATGCGCTACCATAGATGATAAATTTAATCTCTTTTTTACATCTATCAGATAAGGCTCATTCTTTGTTAAAAGTCTATATCTATGCTCTAAATGCTCAAACCCATAAACTACACTTTTCATATTCCAGTGAATCCAATAAGAATCGCTCGCGGATCTTTCAACGTAGGAATAAAAACGCGTTAATAATGTAGCTTCAATTATATCAAAGTTTTCTATGATTTTTCCCTTCGCTATACCAAGTTCCTCAGCCACACCATGAGTAGAAAAAGATACGGTTTGCTTTGTATCTAAATGTTGGATTACAATAGAAGTTACACGCGGAGAGAGCCCCTCATTATTATCATTTAAACTTTGACAAGAGTAATGAATTATGTAATAATTTTGTTTATTGCCCATAATTTCGGTGATAAGATTATCTTTTTTCATTTTATACTTAAAAGTCCTACAAAAAAATTAAAAATACACCGTAAAGGCGAACCCGTCTCCTAAAAGAAACGGGTTCGCCTTTAACTTGTTTGGTGACCTTGCCGGGAATCGAACCCGGGATTGCGCCGTGAGAGGGCGCCGTCTTAACCGCTTGACCACAAGGCCTTATAGACTGCACAAAGCGCACGCGCTCAATGCTTTGTGATTATAGCATAGAATGCACGGCTTGGCAAGGATTTTTGCGTCCAAAAGGCAAAAAATTTTTACCGAAGGGAAAATTTTTTCAGATGAGATATAAAAAACGTATGCGCTGCGCCGCCGCCGTCGGCAGGGCACCGATCAGGCGTTTTGAAAAAAGAAAGGACATCCGCCTGTGCCGCAACGTAAAGAATGGTGAACCCGCTTCTCGCAGGTGGGTGCGCTGCGGCAGAGCATCAGACTTTCCGTAAAACAGACCTTGCCTAGTTCCGCCGACGTACGCTCCCGTAACATCATTGTGGATTCCGCTTAATTTACGTTCCGAACACCGCAGGTGTCACTTACAGTATAGCACGAACGAAGCAAAAAAGCAACCGTCGGGAAGCGTTCCGCGCGGGTAAATTTTACCGTGTGCGTACGTGGGGCTCCGCAAATCAAAAGGCACCGCGTTTTGCGGTGCCGATCTTGCGTGCGATCTTAAGAGCGCAGAGGGCGGCTTTGGCGTCTTTCAAAGAAGATGCGTTGGCGCGCCGCGGCGCTGTGTATGACGAGATCATACGTTGGCTTCGAGTTCCTTCAAAAAGCCGAAGATCTCGCGTTCATAGTTGAGCCCGTAGCGGCGGTCGGGGACTTCCTTTTCGGTGCGCAGGATGGCGTGGTAGCAGAAATTCGCCGTGACGGAGAGGGCGCGTTCGATGGGCAGCCCGCGCATCAGGCAGCCGCAGAACGCCGAAGCAAACACGTCGCCCGCGCCGTGGAACGAACCTTCGATGCGGGGGATGGGGATGCGGCGTTCGCCTTCCTCGTCCATGTAGTAGATAAAGTAGCCGTCCTCTGTTTTTGCGCCCGTGATCACGGGGTGCGGGCACACTTTTGCGAATGCCGCGAGCGCCTCCGAAAAGTCTTTGGTGCCCGTCAAAAGATAGCTCTCCGTCTCGTTGGGCAAAATATAGTCCGCCTCTTTGCACAAAGAGAGCATCTCTTTGGCAAACGATTCGTCAAACCCTTTGTAGAAGGTAAAGTTGTCGCCCAGCACGGGATCGACGACGAACACGCCGCCCTTTTTCAAAAAACGGCGCTTGATCTCTTTGACAAAGGCGATCTGCGCGCGGCTGCCCAGATAGCCGCTGTAGATCATATCGTATTTGAGCCCCAGCGTCTCCCAATGGTCGGCGATCTTTTTCATCTCGTCGTCGAGGTTCAAAAAGGTATACCCCGTAAATCCGCCCGTATGGGTGGAGAGCAGCGCCGTGGGCAAAATGTCGCAGGTGATGCCGCAGGCGGAGATGACGGGGAGCGCCACCGTCAAAGAGCATTTCCCCACGCAGGAGATATCGTTGATGGCAAGAACGCGCATAAATCATGCCTCCGTATCAGTCTGTTTTTTATTATACGCCCGCGCGCGCGATTTGTCAACGAATCGTAACCAAAATGTAACGATTTGGTTTTCGTGTAAAAGCGGTGAAAGGCATGCAAATCATCGCGGATGCATTGCATTTTTTTGACAGGCGTGGTATAATCATGGCATGAAACGTGTCATCGAAGCGGAAGGGATGTGCTGCAAGCGCTGCGCCGAACGCGCCGAGCGCAAATTATGCCTTTTGGACGGCGTGACGGATGCGCGCGCCAATTTCAAAAAGGGGCTGATCTTTGTGGAGACGACGCTGCCCGACGCGGCGCTCGCCGCCTGCGTGGAGGAGGCGGGCTTTACGGTAAAGACCGTCCGCGCCCGCAAAGGCATCTTTTCCTGAATCGTAAGGAGCATCATGCAAGTCAACGTAAAAAAACTCAACGAAAACGCAAAACTGCCCGCATACGGCTCGGAATACGCCGCAGGGGCAGATCTGTATGCCGCAGAGCCCGCCGTGATCGAGGCGGGGAAGACGGCGTTCATCCATACGGGCATCGCCGTCGAGCTCCCTGCGGGGACGGTGGGGCTCGTGTACGCGCGCAGCGGGCTCGCATGCAAGCAGGATCTCGCGCCCGCCAACAAGGTGGGGGTCGTCGACTGCGATTACCGCGGCGAGGTCATGGTCGCATTGCACAATCACGGCTGCGAGACGCGGCGCGTCGAGCGGGGAGACCGCATCGCCCAGCTCGTCATCGCGCCCTATTATACGGCGCAGTTCTGCGAGGCGGAAACGCTCTCCGAGACGGTGCGCGGCGCGGGCGGATTTGGTTCTACGGGGAACAGGTGAGCATATGCGCATGCGCAGAAAACGTAACCTCGAACCCCGTATGGCGGCGTGCGCGGACATCCTTTTGGCGCGCGGGAAGCCCTGCCGCAACTTAAAGGAGGCAGCCGAGACCTTCCGTGCTCCCGTCGATTATGCGGCGGTGTTCCAACGCGACGGCGCCGTGGAGCTCGAAGTGGGCTGCGGCAACGGCGGCTTTATCGCGGCGCTCGCCCGCCGCGAGCCGAACAAGAATTTTTTGGCGGTGGAGCTCTGCACCAACGTGGTGCTCACGGCGATGGAGCGCATCCGAAAGGAGGGCATTCCCAACGTACGGTTTTTGAACATCCCTGCCGAGATCCTGCAGTGTTATATCCCCCCGCACAGCGTGGAACGCATCTATCTGAATTTTTCCACGCCGCTGCCCGAGGCGGGGCGTGAAAAACAGCGCCTGACGAGCGATCGTTTCCTTGCCATCTACAAGACGCTCTTAAAAGAGGGCGGCGAGATCGTGCAAAAGACGGACAGCGTGCCTTTTTTTGAGTATTCCATGCGCAAATTGCGCGAGAACGCATTTGTTGTCCAAGACGTGACGTACGATCTGCACGCGAGCGAATACGCCGCGGAGAACATCGTCACCGAATACGAACATAATTTTTCCCAAAAAGGGATCCCCATCTGCCGTCTGCGGGCGGTGTATAAGGGGGAAGGAGCGTGATCATGCACTTCAACTACTATATGCCCACGCAAGTCATCTGCGGACGGGACTGCGTCGTCGGCGAGGGCGCGCGCCTCAAAGCGCTCGGCACGCACGCGCTCATCGTCACGGGGAAGTCCTCGGCAAAGAACGGCGCGCTCGACGACGTGCTCACCGCGCTCGGGCAAAACGGGCAGCGCGCAACGGTGTTCGACCGCGTGACGCCCAATCCCACCGTCGCCTGCGTGCGCGAAGGGGTGGCGCTTTTGGTGAGCGCAGGGGCGGATTTTGTCGTTGCGATCGGCGGCGGCTCGCCCATGGACGCCGCCAAAGCCATTGCAACGCTCTGTTTGCAGGAACGCTCGGACGAAGAGATCTTTGCGGGCGGATACGAGGGGACGGCGCTTCCCATGGCGCATGTGCCGACCACGGCGGGAACAGGGAGCGAGGTCACGCCGTACGCCATCCTCACCAATGATTTCAAGCAGACGAAGACGAGCATCACGAGCCCCGCGATGTTCCCGCGCCTCGCCTTTCTCGACGGCGTTTACATGAAGGATCTGCCTACCATGTCTGCGGTCAACACCGCGATCGACGCTTTTTCGCATGCGGTGGAGGGCATGCTCTCGCGCAATGCCACGCCCATGAGCGATATGCTCGCCAAGGAGAGTTTACGCATCCTGTATCCGCTCCTTAAAAAGACGGCGGGCAAAACGACGGACGACGAGCGCGACGCGCTTTTGTACGCATCCATGCTCGCAGGCATGACGATCGCCCAATCGGGCACCACGGCGGTGCACGGCATGGGATATTGCCTCACCTATTTCCACGGCGTCGATCACGGCAGGGCAAACGGGCTGCTGCTCGGCGAAACGCTCAGGCTCTGCCGCGAGAAAAAAGTGGCGGCGCTCGAAGAGGTCCTTTCCGCCTGCGGTGACACGCTCGAGGGCGTGAACGCGACCTTGGACGCGCTGTTGGGGCGGCGCGAAAGCCTCACCGCCGCGCAGATCGGCGCCTATGCGCATGCTTCTGCGCAGAACAAGAACATCAAAAAATCCGCTTACGAACCCACCGAGGCGGAGATCGAACGCATTTTCCGCGTGTCCTGCCCCGCCGAAACACCCGAAGGTTGACATATTTTCGAAAACGAGCTATAATATATCCGTAAAGCGGAAAAGGGCGCGCTCGCCCGAAGGAGCCGTATGATCGAGATCTGTTATTGCGGGAACAGACGCATCTTTCCGCAGGTGCTGCTTTCCGTGCTCTCCATCGTCAAACATACTGCGGCTCCCGTCCGCGTGCATCTTTTCACGATGGATCTGAGCGACGTCGACGGGAAGTTCCTGCCGTTCAGCGAGGAACAGCGCCAGATCTTGGAGGACGTGGTGCGCGCCGCAAACGAACAAAGCTGCGTGCGCATCGTGGATGCGGGCAGCGCGTACCGCGCTCACCTTGCAGGCGGGAAAAACGAGAAGGGATTCTATACGCCCTACGCGCTTTTGCGGCTGTTGGCGGATCTTGTCGGAGATATGCCCGAAAAAGTCATCTATCTCGACACCGATACCATGTGCTGCGGCGACATCGCCTCCCTTTGGGCGTACGATGTGACGGGGTACGAGTTCGGCGCCGTCAAGGACAAAGAGGGGAAGTTCTGGATCCGTTACGATTATTGCAATTCGGGCGTTCTGCTCCTCAATCTGAAAAGATGCCGCGAAACGGGATTTTTGGAACGGGTGCGCAGGCGCGTGAAGACGCGGCGCATGATCATGCCCGATCAGTCCGCGCTCAATTTCCTTGCAAAGAAAAAGCTGTTCCTGCCCCGCAAGTTCAACGAACAGCGCGCCGTGCGGCAGGATACCGTGATCAAGCACTTTTGCCGCGGGCTCAAATGGTACGGTCCCTTTTTCAAGATCTATAATATCAAACAGACCGACCGCGAGAACGTGCACAAAAAGCTGAAAATTTTCTGTTTCGACGACATATACGAGGCGTACGACCGCTTGTGCGAAAAGTACGGTCTGTGAATCACATGGAACATGCAGTCATCATCGAAAACTTAAAAAAATCGTACGGCGACGTAAAAGCGGTCAACGATATCTCCTTTCGTGTGGAAAAGGGTTCGCTGTTCGCCTTTTTGGGCATCAACGGCGCGGGAAAGAGCACGACCATCAATATCATCTGTTCCATCCTGCAAAAGGACGGGGGCAAGGTGTACGTGGAGGGGCACGATCTCGACCGCGAAGCCGCCGTCATCAAGCAGGAGATCGGCATCGTCTTTCAATCGAGCGTTTTAGACCGCGAACTCACCGTGGCGGAAAACCTCGACGTGCGCTCCTCCTTTTACGGGCTCTCCCGCCGCGAACGCAAAAAGAGCGTGGACGATATCGTGCAGCTCCTCTCGCTGGGGCCGCTCCTCAAACGTCCCGTCAAAAATCTGAGCGGCGGACAGCAGCGGCGGGTGGATATCGCCCGCGCCATGGTCCACCGCCCGCGCCTTCTCATCCTCGACGAGCCGACGACGGGGCTCGATCCAAAAACGCGCCTTGCGGTGTGGTCGCTCATCGACGATATCCGCGTGCAGACGGGCATGACCGTCTTTTTGACGACGCACTATCTCGAAGAGGCGGAAAAGGCGAGCGACGTGGTCATCATGGACAGAGGCTGCATCATCGCCCGCGGCACGCCCAACGAGCTGAAAAACCGTTTCAGTCACGACCGTCTCATCAGTTATATGCCGCGGACGGAGGCGTTCGAGCGCGGGCTCACGCTGCAGGGGTATGCCTTCCGCTACGATGCGGAGAAAGGCGCGTACCGTATCGTCATCGACGACAGCGCCGCCGCCAAGCGGCTCATCGCCGCGTTCGATGCGTACACTTCGGATATCGAGATCGTGAAGGGTTCGATGGACGACGTATTTTTGACGGTCACGGGAAGGAACATCGTGACGGAAGGGGAGGGCGCCCGATGAGCACAGCACGCAAAGCTTCTTCGCTTGAACTTTTCTTCCAGCTCGCGCGCAGGCATTTTTTGGTGTTCTTCAAAAACAAAGTGCGCCTCTTTTATACCTTGCTCGTGCCCGTCATCATATTCTGCGTATACGTGCTCTTTTTGCGCGCGCTCGAGCTCTCCACCGTGCAGAACACGCTGCACGAGCTCGGCATTTCCGCCGATGCGACCATGCAGACGTATATCGATACGCTCGTCGATTCGTGGATGCTCTCTGGCATCGCGGCGCTTTCGACCATCACGGTCGCTTTGCAGACGAATACCGTCGCCGTCGAGGACAAACAGAGCGGCGTCAACCGTGATTTCGCCTCGTCGCCCATTTCGCGCAACGTCCTTATCGGCAGCTACGTGCTCTTCAATTTTGTGGTGACGCTGCTCATCTGCGCGGTGTATCTCGTCATCTGCTTTATCTATCTCGGGTGCATGCAGGAATTTTTCCTCACCGCGGGGGACGTATGCGCGGTGATCGGCATTCTGATATACGCGACGGTCTCGTCCACGCTGATGACGGTGTTCATCTGTTCGTACATCAAAACGGAGGGGACGATGGCGAGCCTCGTGGCGATCTTCTCCACCGCGGTGGGGTTCCTCATCGGCGCGTATATGCCGCTCGGCATGCTCCCCGTCTGGGTGCAGACGGTGTGCGCCTTTATTCCGGGCACGTACGCATGCGCGCTGCTGCGCTACTCCTTTATGGCAACGCCCATTGCGGAGCTCTCCGGATACGTGACGCAGGTCTTGCAGCTCGCGGGCGGGGAGGAGCTCATTTCGCAGCTCACGGGGAGCTTTGGTTATGAGCTGCGCTTTTTCCAAACAGAGGTCGGCCCCGGGTTCCAGGCGCTGGCGCTCGCCGTCTTTTCGGTGCTGTTTTTGGCGCTGAACGTCCTTTCGGGGAAAAAACTCATCGGCGTTTTGGGCGTCGTCGGGAAAAAGGGCAAAAAAAAGGCGGCGGCAAACAAAGACGCCGCAGAACAAGTGCCGCAGGGTTCGGAAGGAGAACGGCAGGAGGAGCGCGCCGCGCTCCCGCAGGCGTCTAAGCAGGACGCGCCTCGCAAAGAGGAATAAATTCGGCGCTCTGCACCGCGCAAAGCGGTGCAAATCATGCATAAGGAGCAGAAGTATGAAGGCATTTAGGAAAATCGGCATCGGCACGAGCTTCGTGCTTGCCGCGGCGCTTACAGTCGGCATGACTGCGTGTGCGGGAAACGTGAATAGCCTCTACGAGGACGATTATACGTACACGGCGCCCACGGCGGCGGTGAAAGCGATCGACGCGCTCCGCGATCATACGGTCGACGCCATCGATGCGTTCGGCATCGTCACGGCGGAAAAGACGGAAGCGATCTACGAGCAGCAGACGGTCGGCGAGACGACGTACGAGATCCGGACGGGCACCCAAACGACCTATCGTCTGTACGACGCCGTTTCGGACAAGGAGATCGCCTCCCGGACGGTCGTTTACGATTGGTACGATACGGGCACTTCCGCGGGATATGTGAGCGGGTATCAAAAGATCGTCAACGGGCTGTACGTGTTGGCGGAAACGGATCGCTACGGCGATACGGCGTATACCTTTTACGGCAAAGCGGGCGAGCTCAAAAGGACGGAGGATGCGTATTCGAAGGTCAAAGCGGGCGTGCTGTTTTCGGACGGGACGGCGCTCGTCGTGGACGAAGCGGGCGCCGTGCGCACCGTCGAAGTCGGCTTGGATGCGGCATTCGTGCCCGAGTGGTGCACGGAATTCCCCGACGTATACGTGCAGACGTTCGGTTCGCTCACGCGCATATGGGACAAAGAGGGGAAACTCTTGCGTGAAGTCGACATCGAAAGGGTGCTCAAAATGCCTTCCGACAGGGCGACGTCGATCGCGTGGATGGCAGGCAATACATATTTCGTGCAATACGGCGTGCGCCTGAGCGACGACGCTTCCGATTACGATCTGCTGTATGATATCGGGAGCAGCAGCGAGACCGTCATGGCGAAGATCGACCTTGTTACCAAGAGCTACGATCTCAGATCGGGCAACGTAAAAGAGTACGATTGGCAGAAGATGGTCTATGACGCGGCAGCTTCGCCTTACAGCGATGACGGCATGTTCCTCTGGACTTATCCCATTGAGAACAAACAGCTGCTTTCCGCATACGAACTGCAATATTACGGCGAGAACGGCAGCGTGAAGGTGGATCTGCAGGCGATGCTCGAAGGCGCCAACGATTTTGATTTCGACGGCAAGTATTTCGTGCTCATGAACGACAGCACCGTCAACGTATATGCGGACGGCAAATGCGTCGGTTCGGTGCGCGATTCGGACGTGGGCACGCTTGCGTTCAAACAGGGCTACTTCACGCGTACGATCGGCAGCACGACGTATTATTACGATCTCGACGGCAACGCGCTCTTAGAGACGGTGAGCGGTTCGGGCGCGCTCGGCGACAAAGTGTACGAGGGGATGCAAAACGGCGTCATCTATTACAGCGTGCGCTCCTCGGGCAGCAGCTCGTCGTCGCAGAGCACGCATACCGATCATTACAGCTATTCGCAGAAAGCGGGAGAGACCGAGCTCGGGCAGGGCGTGATCGATCTTACGAACGAGCTGTTCTATACGCACAACAGCCGCGGCGAGATCGACGACGTGTATCTCCTCGGGTACGATACGCTCCTTCTCGAAGGGCTCGGCAGCGATGCCGATAACTTTGGTTATATCAAGGTGCTCGGCGAAGAGGCGGAGTACCGCCTGTACAATTACACGGAGAGCGTGGAGACGGCGGACGGAACAGCGACGGAGACCAATTACGTGCTCGTCACGATCGCGTGAACGATACCGATCCGATCGGAAACGATCGCGGCGGCGGACGCAAATGCGTCCGCCGCCTTTTTATAACGCAAGCCCCGCGGATGGCCGCGGGGCTTCGTGCGTCGTATATTTTCAGGGGCGCGCTGCCGCTACGGCTGCCGCTCCTTGGGCGGGAAGAGCGCTTTGATCATCTGCGAAACGTAGTTTACGGGCACGAGCTCGATCTTTTCTTGGAATTTTTCGCACGCCTTCATATTCTTTGCGGGCAGGATCACCCGCTTAAAGCCCATTTTCACGCATTCGTTCACGCGTTTGTCGGCAAAGTTCACGCCGCGCACTTCGCCCGTGAGCCCGACTTCGCCGAACACCGCGTCGAATTTCCCCACGGGGGTCATGCGGTCGGCGCTCGCGAGCGCGGCGCATACGGCAAGGTCGGCGCTCGGCTCGTTCAGGCGGATGCCGCCCATGGCGTTCAGATAGATATCCTGCGTGCTCAGATCCAGCCCGCAGCGTTTTTCGAGCACGGCGATGAGCACGACGAGACGGTTGAAGTCGATCCCGAGCGACATGCGCCGCGGCAGTCCGTATGCCGTCTTGCACATGAGCGTCTGCAATTCCACCATCATGCAGCGGTTGCCCGTTTCGGACGGGGTGACGACGGCGCCCGCCGCTTCGCCGCGCGAATCGGACAAAAAGAGGGAACTGTAATCGGTGAGCCCGACGATGCCTTCGCCCGTCATCTCGAACACGCCCACCTCCTGTACGGAGCCGAAGCGGTTTTTGACGGCGCGCAATATCTTAAAGTTTTCCGTCCGTTCGCCCTCAAAGTACAACACGGTGTCCATGATGTGTTCAAGAACTTTTGGACCTGCGAGCGTGCCTTCCTTGGTCACGTGCCCGACGATAAAAAAGGTGATGCCGTTCGCTTTTGCGATGCGCATGAGCTTTGCCGCGCATTCGCGCACCTGTCCGACGCTTCCCGCCGCCGAGGTGAGCGCGTTGGTGTATACCGCCTGGATGGAGTCCACGATCACGTATTCGGCGCGCAGGATCTCCTCCTCGGCGTTTTCGAGGCAGGTCTCGTTCAAAAGCAGCAGTTCTTCCGCGTCCGCATGCAGGCGTTCGCAGCGGAGCTTGACCTGCGAGCAGCTCTCCTCGGCAGAGAGATAGAGCACGCGGTGTTCTTTGGCGAGGTGCGAGGCGACCTGCGTCAACAGGGTGGATTTCCCGACGCCGGGATCGCCGCCCACCAAAACGAGCGAGCCGCGCACGATCCCGCCGCCCAAAACGACGTCGAGTTCGGGGATGCCGCTCGTGATGCGTTCGTATTTTTCGTAGGTGACTGCCTTTAAGGGCGTCGCTTTGCTGCTCCCCGCAAAGGGGAGCTTTTGCCGAACGGGGGAAGGGGGCGCGACCACCTCCTCGGCAAGCGTGTTGAACTTGCCGCATCCGGGGCATTTTCCCAGCCATTTGGGCGAGGTGTATCCGCACGCCGTACATACGAATTGCGTCGTGGCTTTGGGCATGTTACACCTGCGCTTTGACGGGCATCAGGAGCACGGTGGCATACACGGTGATGCCCTTGCCTTCGCCCACGTAGCCGAGGCGTTCGTTGGTCCCCGCCGCGATCCCCACGGCGCTCTTCGCAACGCCCAGCGTGCCTGCAAGATTTTCTTTCATCTGTGCGATATGGGGCGCGAGGCGGGGACGCTCGGCGAGGACGGAGATGCTCGCGTTCTTGGCGGCGTAGCCCGCGCCCGCAAGCATGACGACGACTTTGCGCAAAAGTTCCATGCTGTCCGCGTGCAAAAAGCGCTCGTCGGTATCGGGAAAATGGTGTCCGATGTCGTCGAGCCCCGCAGCGGAAAGCAGCGCGTCCATCAGCGCGTGGCACACCACGTCGCCGTCGCTGTGCGCGATGAGCCCGCTCTCAAAGGGGATATGCACGCCGCCCAGCACGATATGGTCGGCTTCCGCGCCGAAGGCGTGCGTATCCACGCCGAACCCCACGCGTTCCGCGGGCAGGAAATCTTCGGCGTAGGTGAGCTTTCTGTTCTCGCGTTCGCCCGCGCAAAGGTGGGGCGGCGCGATGTACTGCGCGTAAACGCCGCTCTCGTCCGTGAAGGAGAGCCCCTCGGCGCGCGCCTTTTCGTAGGCGGAGAGGAGCTTGTCCCTTTCAAAGCCCTGCGGCGTCTGTACGAGGTACGCCGTTTCGCGCGCGGGCACGGAGAAGATGTTCCCGTCCGCAGCCAAGGCGACGGTGTCCGAGGCGGGGATGGCGCTCACGCCGCTGCCGTGATCCTTCACGCTTTGGATGCAGCCTTGGATGACCGCTTGCGAAACGAAGGGGCGCGCCGCGTCGTGCACGAGCACGATATCGCCCCTGACCTCTTTGAGGGCGTTATACACGGACGCGCCGCGCGTTTCGCCGCCCCGCATGGTGCGGGCGGCGGGGAAGGGGGCGAGCAGCGCCCTGACGCGCGCTTCGTCGCGCTCGCTGCATGCGACCACGATCTCGTCGGCGCCCGCCGCCGAAAAAGCGGAGAGCGACCAGGAGAGCACGGGGAGCCCCCCGAGCTCGTGCAGCACTTTGTTTTCCGCAAAGCCGGCGCGTTTGCCCCTGCCTGCGGCACAAATGATGACGCTTATCATACGATCACCTCGTAAAGGCTTTGCGCCTCGTCTTTTTTTACCGTTTCTTTGAGTTCCTTGACGCGGAATTTGACCGTGCCCGCGGCATAGGCGAGTTCGACCACGTCGCCCACCTTCACGCGGTAGGCGGGTTTGACTTCCTTCCCGTTGACGAGGATCTTGCCCGCGCTCGCCGCTTCCTGCGCGACGGTGCGCCGTTTGAGGATGCGGGAGACCTTCAAAAATTTGTCGATTCTCATGGTTTTTTCTCTTTTTTTGGAAATTCAAAAAATTCGCGCGGAAAAAGGGTTGACAACGCGCCGCGCATCGTCTATAATAACATACTGTATCATTATGCTTAGAATGCAGTTTTGTGCCGTTTTGCCCGAAAAAGAGGGGAAACGGACGGGCATTCGAGGCGTTTACACCCCGTATTATACCGCAAAATCGCGCGGCTGTAAAGGGGGCGCAAAAATTTTTCTCGGAAAATTCGATTTTTATCGATGAAAAGATATACTCGGTAGATCGTCAAGCAAAAATTCAAACAAGGAGTATGATTGACGGATGAACTTACCCATTCAAAAGTACGGGAAGACCGAGAGACGGAAGTTCGGCAAGATCAACGAAGTCATCGACATCCCCAACCTCGTCGAGATCCAGAAAGAGAGCTACGACAGCTTTATCAACGAGGGCATCGCGGATATTTTTGAGGACTACTCGCCCATCACCGACTTCTCCGATCACTTCGAACTGCACTTTTTAGGCCATGAGTTCGGAGACAAGCCCAAGTACGACGAGAAGGAGTGCCGCAACCGTGACGCCACGTATGCGCTGCCCCTCCGCGTGAAGGTGCGCCTCGTGAACAAGGTGAAGGACGAGATCATCGATTCCGTCGTCTTCATGGGCGATTTCCCGCTCATGACGGAGAACGGTTCCTTCATCATCAACGGCGCAGAGCGCGTCATCGTCTCCCAGCTTGTCCGTTCGCCCGGCGTGAACAACGTCGCCGAAACGGATAAGACGGGCAAGAAGATCTACGAGACGACGGTCATCCCCAACCGCGGGGCATGGCTGGAATTCAAACAGGATCCGCAGGGCGTCCTGTGGGTGAGCGTGGACAGAAAGCGCAAACTCACGGCGACGGTGCTTCTGCGCGCTTTGGGCTACGGCTCCAACCGCGCGCTCGAAGAGCTCTTCGGGAACGACAAGATGATCACCGCGACCATCAAGCGCGACGAGAACGATACGCCGCCCATCAAGTCGGAATCGGACGGCTTGATCGCGCTGTACCGCCGCCTGCGCCCCGGCGAAGTGCCCACCGAGGATTCGGTGCGCCAGCATCTGAACAACCTCTTCTTCGATCCGCGCCGTTACGACGTGGTCAAGGTGGGGCGCTATAAGTTCAACAAAAAGCTCAACCTTGCTTACCGCCTTCCCGGCTGCCGCATCGCCGACGATATCTTCCATCCCGAAACGGGCGAACTGCTCGCCGCGAAGGGGGAGGTCGTCAGCGAAGCGCAGGCGCGCGCCATCCAGAACGCGGGCATCGGCGAAGTGTTCGTGCTCGTAAACGACCCCGTGGACGGGGAGATCCGCCATAAGATCGTCTCCAACAACACGGTGGATTTTGCCGCGCTCTCCGATAAGGACCCCAAGGCGTTCGGGCTGTTGAAGACGGTGTATTATCCCAACTTCAAGTTCAGCCAAAAGATCGCGGCTGCCTGCAAGGAAAAGAGCGTGGAGGAAGTCGCCGAGGAGTATCTCGACGACATCAACGCCGTCTACTATACGCACGAGACGGCGCCCGAAGCGGACGAGAAGCAGGAGGATAAAAAGAACCGCGAAAAGCGCAAGGAGAACCGCCTCAAATTCGTCGCAGCCTGCAAGCTCTTCCACGAGATCCTCGCCCGCGACGACGACGCGCAGGGCGCGCAGGTCGACCTCGAAAAGGAAAACCGCATCCTCGGCGTCACGCCCGAGGAGAAGAAGATCGTAAAGCCCCTCGTCGAAAAGCTCAACCATAAGTGCATCACGGTGGACGATATCGTCGCCGCCGTCTCGACCAACCTCGATCTGCAGTACGGCATCGGCACCATCGACGAGATCGACCACCTCGGCAACCGCCGCGTGCGTTCGGTGGGCGAATTGCTGCAAAATCAGCTGCGCATCGGCATGAGCCGCTTGGAGCGCCTCATCAAGGAGCGCATGGCGACCGCCGACCCCATGGAGGTCACGCCGTCGGGGCTCATCAACGTGCGCCCGATCTCTGCCGTCATCCGCGAATTCTTCGGCTCTTCGCAGCTGTCGCAGTTCATGGATCAGACCAACCCCATCGCGGAGCTCACGCACAAGCGTAAGCTCTCGGCGCTCGGTCCCGGCGGTCTCAACCGCGACCGCGCCACCTTCGAAGTGCGCGACGTGCACCACTCGCACTACGGCCGTATGTGCCCGATCGAGACGCCCGAAGGTCAGAACATCGGTCTTATCTCCTCGCTCGCGACCTTCTCCAAGGTCAACGAGTTCGGGTTCATCATGTCGCCCTACCGCAAGGTGGATAAGGAGACGGGGATCGTGACCGATCACGTCGATTATCTGACGGCGGACGAAGAGGACCGCTACGTCGTCGCGCAGGCGAACGAACCGCTCGACGAAGCGGGGCATTTCGTCAACGCCCGCGTCGGCTGCCGTTATAAAGAGCTCATCACCGAGATGCCGCGCGAGAGCATCGACTACATGGACGTCAGCCCCAAGCAGCTCGTCTCCGTGGCAACGGCGCTCATCCCCTTCCTCGAAAACGACGATACCAACCGCGCCCTGATGGGTTCGAACATGCAGCGCCAGGCAGTGCCGCTTTTGAAGACGGAGCCCGCCATCGTTGCAACGGGCATCGAGGAGGCGATCGCGCGCGACTCGGGCGTCACCGTCCGTGCCCGCGAAGCGGGCGTCGCGGTGGGCGTCGCTTCCGACCTCATCAAGATCCGCGAGGACAGCGGCTTCATCGCCGAATATCCCTTAAAGAAATTTGAGCGTTCCAACCAGGGGACCTGCCTCAATCAGCGTCCCATCAT